>NZ_JBSFTP010000004.1:0-178627 GCF_053591315.1 Streptomyces sp. NPDC003042 | reverse complement strand
GAGCGCCCAGTCGATCTTGACGGTCGCGAAGTCCCACTGGAAGCACCGCAGATCGGCCCGCAGCCGTGGCGGCAGGTGGTGCGCGCCGACGAGGCACGGACGTGCGGGCCCTTCCGCGTCATCCCCTACTTTGCGGACGCACACGTCCTAGTGGGGCGTATCCCGCCTCCCCGGTGGGAGATGAGTGGGAGACAAGTGGGAGATGATCATGGCGTGGTGCTGCAATCAGGCGCTAGGAAATGCTAGATAGCGCTACCTGTGCGGCCCTGGTTCAGCCGCCGGATTCGCCCGCGTGCGGGCTGAGCACACCGGCTCCCACCAGCACGAAGAGCAGGATGCCCAGCAGGATGCGGTAGATCACGAACGGCATGAAGCTCTTCGTTGAGATGAACTTCATGAACCAGGCGATGACGGCGTATCCGATCACGAAGGCGATGACCGTCGCGAAGATCGTCGGCCCCCAGGAGATGTGGCCCGGGTTCTCGACCACGTCCTTGATCTCGAACACGCCCGAGGCCAGGACGGCCGGGATGGCGAGGAGGAACGAGTACCGGGCGGCCGCCTCGCGCGTGAAGCCCAGCAGCAGACCGCCGGAGATCGTCGCGCCGGAGCGGGAGACGCCCGGAATCAGGGCCATGGCCTGGCAGAGGCCGAAGATCAGACCGTCCTTGACGCCCAGATCCTTGAGCGTCTTGCGCTCGCGGATCGCGCGGTGCCGGCCGCCCTCCTCGTCACGCGCGGCGAGCCGGTCGGCGATGCCGAGGATGACACCCATCACGATGAGGGTGGTGGCGATCAGCCGCAGATCGCGGAACGGGCCTTCGATCTGTTCCTTGAAGGCGAGGCCGAGGACGCCGATCGGGATCGAGCCGACGATCACCAGCCAGCCCATCTTCGCGTCCTGCTCGGAGCGCAGGGCCTTCGTGTACAGCGAGCGGAACCAGGTGGAGATGATCCGCGCGATGTCCTTGCGGAAATAGATCAGGACGGCAGCCTCGGTGCCGATCTGGGTGATGGCCGTGAAAGCCGCACCGGGGTCGTGCCAGCCGGCGAATGCCGCGGTCAGCCGCAGGTGGGCACTGGAGGAGATCGGGAGGAACTCCGTAAGCCCCTGGACGAGACCGAGGACTAGGGATTCGAACCAGCTCATGTCGGGGTGCGCTCGTCCTTGTGATCGTCGGGCAGTTCGGGTCCGATGCTAGGGCCCGTACGGAGCGGCCGTGACCACAGGGGGGTGTTGGGGCGTCAGCTCGGTCGCGACGGCCGGTGCCAGGCGGTGCCGCTTGCGCCAGGCGACCACGGCCGCGACCACCGCGGAGAGCGCGATGAAGCCGAACGAGGCGAGGAACGCGGGCGATCCGGGGGAGGCGGCGCTGGCCCCCGCGATCACGTACGCGGCGGTGTTGGGGATCGTGCCGAGCGCGGTCGCGAGCAGGAAGGGGAACCAGCCGCAGCGTGAGACCGCCGCGATGTAGTTCGCCGCCGCGAACGGCACCCCCGGGAAGATCCGGACCGCGAGCATCGAGCGGAAGCCGTGCCGGCTCAGCTGCGCGTCGGCGGCCTTCAGCCAGCGGCCCCGCAGATACGGACGCAAAGCCTCCTGGCCCATGGCCCGGCCCAGGCCGAAGGCGATCCCGGCCCCGATCACCGTGCCGCAGACTGCCGCCACCAGTCCGAACTGTGAACCGAAGACCGCACCCGCCGCGAGGTTCAGCAGCGGCCGGGGCACGAACGCGGCCGTGCACAGCCCGTACGCCCCCGCGAACAGCAGCACCGCCGTGCCCACCGGGAGCGTCGCGGGCCAGCCCTGCGACAGCAGCCGCTGGGGCTCGTACAGCAGGACGCACACGCCGGCCGCCACCAGCAGGAGGACGAGCAGCGACAGCCGGGTCCACGGTGCGAGGAGGAGGGGCATCCGGGGAGACTAACCGACCCGTACGGCGCCCCGCCGTAATCTGGGCCTCATGCGGCCGAACGACCGGCAACGTACATGAAGGACGTCGCGCCGTTCCTCGGCATCCGCACGCCACTGCGCCGTGCCCTCTCCCGGGCCGTGACGAAGACGGACCCGGACGTCGTTCGCGCCTTCGTCACCGCGGAACGGGCACGCCTTTCACCCCTGTCGGTGCGCGAGGCCCTCAAGAACCTCTAGTGGTGACGGCGGGCCGGCTGCGTCAGACTGCCGTCACCACACAGGTGTGCGAAGCAGGCGGAGCGAGGGGCGGGCGGCGATGAGCGGCGACACGGCACTGGTACTCGGTGGCGGAGGACTCACCGGCATCGGGTGGGAGAGCGGAATCCTGTACGGGCTCGCCCGCGCCGGCGTGGACCTGACCACCGCCGAGCTCGTCGTCGGCACCTCGGCCGGTTCGGTGGTGGGCGCCCAGCTCACCTCCGGACTGCTCACCTCCCAGGAGCTGTACGAGCGCCAGCTCGGCGACCACGCGGGGGAGGCCGTGGCCAAGTTCGGACCGGGCCTGCTGGCCCAGTACGCCATGGCGATGGCCCGCTCGCGCGACGCCGCCGCCTACCGCAGGCGGATCGGCGCGATGGCGCTCGCCGCCCGCACCGCCGAGGAATCCGAGCGGCGGGGCGTGCTCGCGGCGCGGCTCGTCTCGCACGAGTGGCCCGAGCGGCGGCTCGTCGTCACCGCCGTGGACGCGCTGAGCGGGGAGCCGGCCGCCTTCGACCGGGAGAGCGGGGCCGCCCTGGTGGACGCGGTCTCCGCGAGCTGCGCCGTGCCCGGGGTGTGGCCGCCGGTGACGGTCGGCGGCCGCCGGTTCATCGACGGTGGGATCCGCTCCGCGACCAACGCCGACATGGCGGCCGGCTACCGGCGCGTGGTGATCATCGCGCCGATGACACTCGGCACCTCGATGGTTCCCTCGCCCGCCGCCCAGGCGGCCCGGCTGCGGGCGGACGGCGCGCGGGTCCTGGTCATCACCCCTTCGCCGCAGGCGCGCAAGGCCTTCGGACGAAACGTCCTGGACCCGGCACGCCGGGCGCCGGCGGCGCGGGCCGGCCTCGCCCAGGCCGCCGGGCACGCGGCCGAGGCGAAGGCGGTCTGGGCGCCCTGACAATGGTGGGGTGAGCGACGAACAGATCCCGGTGATCCGGCAAGTGGGACAGGGCACCGCCAAGCTGATGCCGGACGTGGACCGGGAGCGGGCCTGGCTGCTCACCGTGAACGGGGCGCCGCAGTCGTACGTCGACCTCGACGATCCCGAACACCTGGAGTTCGAGTACGCACGCCGCCTCGCGCACGTACTGGACTGCGCGGCGCAGCCGGGAGCCGCCCTGGACCTGCTGCACCTGGGCGGCGGCGCGCTGACCCTGCCGCGCTACGCCGCCGCGACGCGGCCCGGGTCCCGGCAGACGGTGGTGGAGTTCGACGCGGGGCTGGTCGAGCTGGTGGCGGAGCACCTGCCGCTGGCCGCCGGGGCGGACGTGACCGTACGGGCCGCCGACGCCCGGGCCTGGCTGGAGTCCGCCCCGGCGGCGAGCGCGGACGTGGTGGTCGCCGACGTCTTCGGGGGTTCGCGGGTACCGGCGCAGCTGACCTCGGTCGAGTACGCGCGGGAGGCGGCGCGGGTGCTGAGGCCCGGGGGGCTGTACGCGGCGAACCTGGCCGACGGGGCGCCGTTCGGGTTCTTGAAGGCGCAGCTGGCCAACTTCGCGGCGGTGTTCGGGGAGTTGGCGCTGATCGCCGAGCCGGGGGTGCTGCGGGGGCGCCGGTTCGGCAACGCGGTGCTGCTGGCGTCCGACGCCCCGCTGGAGGTGGGGAAGCTGGCCCGGCGGTGCGCCGGCGACGCGTTTCCCGCCCGGGTGGAGTACGGGGTGGGGCTGGCCCGGTTCACGCGCGGTGCGGTGCCGGTGGCTGACGCGGACGCCGTGGAGTCGCCGGAGCCGCCGGAGGGGGCGTTCAGCCTGGGTTGAGGGGGTCCCGTGCGGCGCGTGGACCCGCGCCTCACGCTTCGGCGGGGAGGGAGGCGGTCGGGGCCGCGAGGGACTTCGGCCGCGGGGGTTTGCGGGTCATGTTGCGGACGTCCGGGACCGCGAGCACCGCCGCGGTGACCACGACGACCAGGGCCGCGCAGCCCCACAGGGCCGGGGTGCGGCCGAAGGCGGTCTCGGCCGGGCCCGCCAGGGCGGTGGCCAGCGGAAGCATCGACACCGAGCCGAACCAGTCGTAGGCGGAGACCCGGGAGAACTTCTCCTCCGGGATCTCCTGATGCATGGTGGTCATCCAGTTCACGCCGAACACCTCGATGGCGGCGCCGCTCACGAACATCACCGCGCACAGCCCCCACACGGGCAACGGCACCGCGAGCCCCGCCGACGGCAGCGCCAGCGGGAAGACGCACAGGGTGCCGGTCAGCAGCAGGCGGCGCGGTTTCCAGGCCATCATCAGGACGGCCCCGGCGATGGTGCCCACGCCGAAGAAGGCCAGGGCGATGCCCCAGGGCGCAGGCCCGCCCAGCTGGTCGCGGGCGACGAGCGGCCCGTACACGGCTTCGGCCGCGCCGACGACGGCGACGACCACGGAGAACTGGAGCACGATGCTCCACAGCCAGGGCCGGGTCCTGACCTCCACCCATCCTTCGCGCAGATCGGCCAGCAGGCCGCCGCCGGGGGTCCGTTCGGCGACGTGGCTGACGTCGAGGAAGGCCCGTAGCGCTCCCGCGACCGCGAAGGCCGCCGCGTCCACGGCGAGCACCCAGCCGGGGCCCATCGCGGCGATCATCGCGCCGCCGAGGGCCGCGCCGCCGATGCCGGCGCCGTTCATCGCCATCCGGAAGAGGGCGAAGGCGCGGTTGGCGTGTCGGCCCGAGACGCTGGAGAGCAGCATGCCCTCGGCAGCCGGGTTGAAGAAGGCCGTGCCCGTGCCGCAGAGCGCGGTGAACAGCATCATCTGCCACAGCTGGGGGTCCCCGGCGAGGACGAGTACGGCGAAGGCGGCCTGCGAGACGCAGTTGAGGGCGTTGGCCGCAACCATCACGCGGTGCCGCGGCAGCCGGTCCGCGAGTGCGCCGCCAACGAGCAAGAAGAGGACGAGCGGCAGCGTACGGGCGGCCGCGACCAGGCCGACGTCCCCGCCGGAGCCGCCCGCTTCGAGGACCGCGAAGGCGGCGGCGATGAGTGCTCCGTGGCTGCCGAGGTTGGTGACGACCGCGGCCCCTGTCAGCAGGGTGTAGTTGCGGCCGGCCCAGTCGGGACGGCGGCGACGGCGTGCGGACGTACGGGACGGGGCGGCGGGGGGTGAGCTCACCCCCGGACTATCCCCGCCCCGGGCCGGGAATCCAAACGAAATAACGGAAAGCGGATCAACGGCCCGAGGTGGGGCGGTGCGGCGGGAGAGAGCGGGAGAGAGCGGGGGAGAGCGGGGGAGGGATCAGCCGTTGGTGAGGCGGACCGAGCTGAGGATCTTGTCGATGGTCGCCTGGGGGACCTCGTCCGGGACGCCGGCGGCGCCGTAGAGGACCCAGCTGGAGAAGTCACCGTTGGCGGTCTTGAAGCTGAACGCGGTGCTCTTGCCGTCCGAGGAGCACTTGTTCTCCTTGGCCATGCCGGTCGCGGTCGCGGTCGACACGTGTCCCTTGAGGCCGGAGGTGGTGGTGTACTCCTTGGGGTCGGAGAGCTTGATCTTCTCCTTCGGCTGCTTCTGGCCGTATCCCGCGTACACCCAGGTGCCCGCTTCGTTGCGCGAGGCCTCGGCGGTGTCCTTGGCGCCCTGGCCACCCTTGGTGCCGGTGCCGGCCAGGGAAGTCGTCTCCTCGCTGCCGTTCTTGTCGGAGTCCACCTTGCACCAGTCCTCCTTGAGGAACGCCGGTGCGGACATCATGACGAAGGGGGAGCCGTCGGTCTTCGCCTCGTCCTCGAAGCCGGACGACATGCCGGAGCTGAGGACGTTCCACTCCGGCGGGACGTCGAAGGCGGTGCCGTACTTGGGATTGATGACCACCTTCCAGCCCGGGATCACCGGCTTGACCCCGTCCTCGGCGCGCGGGTTCCCGCTCGGGGCGGGCGGCGCCGCGGAACTGGCGGCGGGCGGCGAGGAGGCGGCGGCCGGCTTGTCGTCGGCCCGGATCTTCTCGTCGTCCCGGGTGAGTACGAAGGCGCCGGTGGCGGCCGCCGTCACGACGACCGCGGCGGCCGCGACGATGGCCACGGTCCGGGTCGCGAAGGGGCTGCCGCCGCCCTGGGGCGGCGGGGGCTGCTGAGGCTGGCCCCACGGCTGGACCGGGGGCGGCGTCTGGTAACCGGCCTGCGGGTATCCGTAGCCCGGTTGCTGCTCACCGAATCCCGGCTGCGGCTGCTGCTGGTACGGGTTCGGCTGTCCCGGCTGCTGCTGGTACGGGTTCTGTCGCGCGTCCTGGGGGTTGTGCTCGCCCCCGGGCGGCTGCTGCTGTCCTGGCCACATGGCCGGTAACGATAGTGGGCGGGGGCTCCGGGAGCCACGGCCACCCCCTTACCGGTATGGCCAAGCGCGTCTACTCGTGGGTAACATCGCGTCGCATGAACGCAGACCAGATGAACGTGGGCGAACTGCTCGCCCAGACCGTGCCGATGGCCCGGACCCTGAACCTCCAGTTCCTGGAGACCACCCCCGAGCGCGCCGTCGTCCGGCTGCCGGACCAGCCCGAGTTCCACAACCACGTCGGCGGCCCGCACGCCGGCGCCATGTTCACCCTCGCCGAGTCCGCGAGCGGCGCGATCGTCCTGGCCGCCTTCGGTGACCAGCTCTCGCGCGCCGTGCCGCTGGCCGTCAGGGCCGAGATCGGCTACAAGAAGCTCGCCAAGGGCGTCGTGACCGCCACCGCCACCCTCGGCCGCCCGGCCGCCGAGGTCGTCGCCGAACTCGACGCGGGCGGGCGCCCCGAGTTCCCCGTCACCATCGCCATCCAGCGCGAGGACGAGGCCGTGACGGGCGAGATGACCGTGGTCTGGACCCTGCGCCCCCACGCGTAACCCCGCGCGCGCCGGGCCGCCGCCGGTAGAGTCCCGGGACGGCCGACGTCTACGCAGGGGGTCCCATGGCCAAGGTCAACATCAGCCTCGACGCCGAACTCGTGGTGGAAGTGATGGTCCTCTCCGGGGCCGGTTCGCCCCAGGACGCCGTCGAAGCCGTCGTACGCGACTACATCGCGCGCGGACACCGCACCGAGGCCCTGGTCCAGCTCCAGGACGAGCCCCGGCGCGAGGCCGACACCGCTCCGCAGCCGCCGCAGGGCTGAACCTGGGCGGCGCGAGGGCGCGTCTGAGAGGGCCCGGCGGGCGGGCGGCGCACAGTGGGCGGCGGGAGCGGTCCGGCGCGGGCCGCTCCCGCCGACCGATGCCGAGGCCGGTGCCCAGGGCGCCGCCGCAGGGAGCGCCCATGAGCGAGGCCGTGTCCAGACGTTCCGCGATCCGGCTGCTCGGGGCGGTGGGCGTGGCCCTGGGGACGACGGGCTGCGTGGCCACCGTGCCGCCCGGCGCGCTGCCGCGCAAGGCGTCCCCCGCGGCCGTCGCCGCCGCGGGGAGCCCCGCCCCCGGCAGGCCCGCCGCCGCGGCGGCCCGGATCGACGCCCTCCTCGACCGGCTCACCCTCGACGAGAAGACCGCCCTCCTGCACGGCGCCCAGGACCCCGCCCCGCTGGGCCAGGCCGGCTACATGCCCGGAGTGCCGCGGCTGGGCATCCCGCCGCTGCGGCTCGCCGACGGGCCCGCGGGTGTCGGCGTGGCCAAGCCCGCCACCGCGCTGCCCGCGCCCGTGCTGCTCGCCTCAGCCTTCGATCCGGCCCTGGCCCGCGAGTACGGCCGCGTCCTCGGCCGCGAGGGCCGTGCGCTCGGCCAGGACGTCCTGCTCGCGCCGATGGCCAACCTGATCCGCACCCCGTACGCGGGCCGCAACTTCGAGACCTTCGCCGAGGACCCGCGGCTGACCGCCGACCTGGTCGGGCAGGTGATCCGCGGCATCCAGGAGGAGGGGCTGATCGCCGCCGTCAAGCACTTCGCCCTCAACAACCAGGAACAGGGCCGCGACACGATCGACGTGATCGCCGCCGAGCGGACCCTGCACGAGACGGAGCTACGGGGCTTCGAGGCCGCGGTGGCCGCCGGAGCCGGCGCGGTGACGGGCGCCTCCAACAAGGTCAACGGAGTCCACGCCTGCGAGAGCGGGCCACTGCTCGACGAAGTGCTGCGCGGCCGCTGGGGTTTCGACGGCTGGGTGCTGTCCGGCCGGGACGCCACCCACAGCACCGTCGCCTCCATCACCGCCGGCCTCGACATGGAGATGCCCGGCGGCGCCCACTTCGGCGGCCCCCTGCGCGAGGCGGTGCGCGGCGGCTCCGTGCCCGAGGGCGCCGTCGACCTCGCCGTACGCCGGATCCTGACCACCATGGACCGCTTCGGGCTGCTGACCGAGCGGCCCGCGGCCCGGCCGGCGCCGCAGCCGGCCGCCGGGGCCCGTACCGCCCGCAAGGTGGCCACCGCCGGGGCGGTGCTGCTGCGCAACGAACGCGCGACCCTGCCGCTGACCGGAGCCGCCGCCCGCTCGATCGCGGTGATCGGGCCCACCGGCCAGGTGCCCTTCGTCAGCGGCGGCGGCAGCGCGCACGTGATCCCCGCCCGGGCGGACTCGCCGCTCACCGCCATCAAGCGGCGCGCCGGGAAGGGTGCCGCCGTCCGCTTCGCCCTCGGCGAGGACATCTACGGCAGGGCGTTCCCGGCGGCGCTGCTGACGCCGCCCGCCGAACTGGAGGACCGCCGGGTGGACGCCGGCCGGGCCTGGAGCTACACGGGGGAGTTCACCCTGGCCGCCGACGAGGAGTGGACCCTGCTCGTCCACTACTCCGGCGAGCGGCCGTCCGTACGCCTCGACGGGGAGGAGCTGTTCCCCGTCCGGCTGGGCGTGGCCGAACGCTTCGCGGGCGGGCTCCTCGCCGCCGCCCCCGACGGGCTGAGCGTGCGGCGCCGTACGCTCACGCTCAAGGCGGGCCCACACCGGCTCGCCGTCTTCGCCGAGGGCGGGGACAAGGGCCGGCGCTTCCGGCTGCGGCACACCACCCGCGCGAGCCGGGCCGCCGACGTCGCCGAGGCCGTCAAGGCCGCCAAGGCGGCGACCAGCGTCGTGCTGTTCGCCTACGAGGACGCCACCGAGGGCCGCGACCGCGGCTCGCTGGCGCTCCCCGGCGGGCAGGCGGCGCTGATCGAGGCGGTCGCCGCCGCCAACCCCCGCACCACGGTGGTGCTCAACACCTCCTCCAGTACGACCATGCCCTGGCTCGCCCGTACGGGGGCGGTCCTCCAGATGTACTACCCGGGCCAGGAAGGAGCGGGCGCGACCGCCGACGTCCTCTTCGGCGACGTGGACCCGGGGGGCCGGCTCACCCAGACCTTCCCGGCCGACGAGCGCGCGACCCCGGTCGGCGGGGACCTGCTGCGCTACCCCGGGGTGGGCGGGCGCCAGGAGTACACCGAGGGCGTCCACGTCGGACACCGCTGGTACGACGACCAGCGGGTGACCCCGCTGTTCCCCTTCGGGCACGGGCTCTCGTACACGACGTGGGCCTACGAGCAGCTGAGCGTCCGGCCCGAGCGGGGCGGGCTGCGCGTGGAGTTCACCGTCCGCAACACCGGCCGCCGCAAGGGCACCGACGTCGCGCAGGTCTACGTCGGCCCGTCCCCGGACCTGAAGGCCGACCAGCCCGTGCGGGCGCTGGCCGGCTACCGGCGGCTGACCCTGGCGCCGGGGGAGGCCCGGCGGGTCACCGTGGACATCGACGCGCGGGCACTGTCGTCCTGGGACGCGGAGCGGCGGGCCTGGGTGCCGGGGACCGGCCGCCGGGAGGTGTTCGTCGGCCGGTCCTCACGCGAACTGTCACTGCGGGCGAAGGCTGTCGTGGCGAGCGGATAGGCTGCCCGTTCGCGTGCCACGGAGGCGCGCGGTGACGACTCGGGAGGACGTACCGGTGCACATCCAGGAATGGCTGGAGACGATTCCGGCTGTCGCCGTCTATGTCCTGGTGGGGCTGGTCATCGGGCTGGAAAGCCTGGGCATCCCGCTTCCGGGTGAGATCATCCTGGTCAGCTCGGCCCTGCTGGCCTCGCAGCACGGGGACGTCGACCCGGTGATCCTGGGTCTGTGCGCGATCGCCGGGGCGATCATCGGCGACTCGATCGGGTACGCGATCGGCCGCCGGGGCGGCAAGCCGCTGCTGGAGAAGCTGGGGCGGCGCTTCCCGAAGCACTTCGGGCCGGAGCACGTGGCGCTGGCCGAACGCTCCTTCGAGAAGTGGGGCATGTGGGCCGTCTTCTTCGGGCGGTTCGTGGCACTGCTGCGGATCTTCGCCGGGCCGCTGGCGGGTGTGCTGCACATGCCGTACTGGAAGTTCCTGATCGCCAACGTCTTCGGCGGGATCCTCTGGGCGGGCGGCACCACCGCCGTCATCTACTCGGTCGGGATCGTCGCCGAGCCGTGGCTGAAGCGGTTCTCCTGGCTGGCGCTGGTGCTGGCGGTGCTGATCGGGCTCACGGTGACGCTCGTGCTGCGCGGCCGGATGAAGAAGGCGGCGGCCACTGCCCGCGAGACGGCGCCGGAGTCGGCGCCGGCCCCGGAGCCGGTCCCGGCGGGCGTCGCGGACTGACCTCGGCCGACCTGGCCGGGCCGTCTTCCTGGGACGGCCCGGCGGCCTGTTCTCTCAGGCGTCGGGGGTGACGGCGGCGCGGTGCTGCTTCGCCAGCTCCGTGTACATCGCCGCGTTGACCTTGATCCCCTCGCGCTCCTCGTCGGTGAGCTGCCGCCGCACCTTGGCCGGCACACCCGCGACGAGGGAGCCGGGCGGGACGACCATGCCCTGCGGGACCAGGGCCTGGGCGGCCACCAGCGAACCGGCGCCGATCACGGCGCCGTTCAGCACGGTCGCGCCCATCCCGATGAGGCAGTCGTCCTCCACCGTGCAGCCGTGCACGACGGCGTTGTGGCCGATGGAGACGCGCTCGCCGATGGACACCGGGAAGCCGGGGTCCACGTGGAGGGTGCAGTTGTCCTGGACATTGCTGTCCGCGCCGAGCGTGATCGGGCCGCAGTCGGCGCGCAGCACCGCCGAGTACCAGACGCTCGCGCCGGCGGCCAGGGTCACGTCCCCGACCACCACGGAGGTGGGGGCCGTGAAGGCCGCCGGGTCGACGTCCGGCAGCTTGCCGCCGACGCCCGCGACGAGCGCCCGGGCCTGGCCCTGCGCCGGGGTCCCCTGATACGTCATGGTCACTTCCTCCGTTCCCGGCGTCCGCTCTTTCCGGATGCCGCGCTACCGGCACGGTAGGGCACACGTCACATTGCCCCGGCGATGGGGTGAAGATCACAGGATCGCGGCCCGGACGTCCGGCGCCGGGCGCACTACCGTGGCCGGGTGCCGAAGAACCAGAACACGTTCTCATCCCTGACGGCCCTGCGCCGCCGGGTCGCCGGCCGCGTGGTGCACGCCGGCTGGCGCTGGATGCAGCGGGCGGGGGCGGTCACCGCGCAGACCCCCGGCCGGCTGCGCTTCGGCGCGATCGGCGACGGCACCCGCCTCGCCTTCCCCCAGGGCACCGTCTTCGGCGAGCCCTGGATCCGGCTCGGCGAGCACTGCATCATCGCCGAGCAGGTCACCCTGACCGCCGGGATGATGCCGGGCCTCGACCTCGGCCCCGATCCGGTGCTGGTGCTGGGCAACGGCGTGGTCCTCGGCCGCGGCAGCCACGTCATCGCCGACACCCGGATCACCATCGGGAACGACACCTTCTGCGGACCGGGGGTCTACATCACCTCCACCAACCACAGCTACGACGACCCGCACGAGCCCGTCGGCAAGCAGTGGCCCCGCAGCGCCCCCGTGGAGATCGGCCCGGGCTGCTGGCTGGGCACGGGCGCGGTGATCCTGCCCGGGGCGCGGCTCGGCCGCAACGTGGTGGTGGCCGCGGGGGCCGTCGTACGGGGCGAGGTGCCCGACCACGCGGTGGTGGCGGGGGCACCGGCCCGGATCGTCCGGCGGTGGGAGCCGGAGACCGGCTGGCAGCCGCCCCTGCGTACTCCGGCGCCGGTGCCGATCGCCGAGGGGATCACGCCGGAGCAACTGCGCGGGCTGGCGGAACTGGCGGAACTGGCCGGGGCCGGACCGGCCGACGCCGAGCAGCGCACGCCGTAGGAGGACTGGGCCGGCGACCCGCCAGTGCTGTGACCGGAAAGGTTCACCGGGTCGCGGCCCCCGGCACGGCACCTCGCGGCGTTGTCGGACCGCGCAAGTACGTCCAGTACGAGTCGCGGCCCTCAGCCTTGCGATGCACCACACCGGACGCCGCGACCCGGCAAACCTTTCCGGCCACAGCACTAGAGGAGGGGGATCTCGATCGCCGGGCAGCGGTTCATGACCATGTCCGGCCCCGCCTCACGCGTCCGCGCGAAGGCCTCCTCGTCGATCACCCCGAGCTGGAACCAGACGGCCTTCGCGCCCACGGCCACCGCCTGGTCGGCGATCGGGCCCGCCAGCCGGCTGTTCACGAAGACGTCCACCACGTCCACCGGGAAGGGGATCGCCTCCAGCGAGGGGTAGCCCTGCTCGCCGTCCACCGTCTCGGCCTTCGGGTGTACGGGGATCACGCGCTTGCCGAAGCGCCGGAGCACACGGGCCACGCCGTGGGCCGCCCGTTCCTCGTTGTTGGACAGGCCCACCACGGCCCAGGTGTCGCCGAGTTCGGTGAGGATCTTGCGGATGGTCTCCGGGTCGCCGTACACGGGTGCCGCCTCCTGCTGCTCTGGTGCGCCGCTTGGCCGCTGCGGTCGCCGCTGTGGTCGCCGCTCTGGTCCGAATCAACCGAAAGGACACCTGTCCGATTCCCCGTAGGGTGGAGCGGTGAAGGCAGACCAGTACGTGACGGTGGCCCGCGAGGGCATGCACGAGAGCGAGATCAACCGCTCCCGCTTCCTGTGCTCGCTCGCGCCCGCCGCGACCGAGCGCGAGGCGCAGGATTTCGTCGCGCGCATCCGCAAGGAGCACCCGACCGCCACGCACAACTGCTTCGCGTACGTGATCGGCGCCGACGCCGCCGTCCAGAAGGCCAGCGACGACGGTGAGCCCGGCGGCACCGCCGGGGTCCCCATGCTGCAGATGCTCATGCGGCGCGACATCCGTTACGCGGCCGCCGTGGTCACCCGGTACTACGGCGGTGTGAAGCTTGGCGCCGGCGGCCTGATCCGCGCCTACGGCGGAGTCGTCGGCGAGGCCCTCGACACCCTCGGCACCGTCACCCGACGCCGCTACCGGCTGGCCACCGTCACCGTCGACCACCAGCGGGCCGGCAAGACCCAGAACGACCTGCGTTCCACCGGCCGGACCGTGGTGGACCTGCGGTACGGGGCCGAGGTGGAGATCGAGGTCGCCCTGCCGGAAGCCGACCTCCCCGCCTTCGAGGCCTGGCTCGCCGACAGCACGGCGGGCAGCGCCACCCTCACGCTGGGCGGCGAGACGTACGCGCCCTGAGGGCCCGGGCGACGGGTTAGCGTAGAGGCGGGCACGGAGCCGGAAGACGACCAGGGGGAGACGCTATGCGCGGCGGGGCCGGCGAGTGAAGTTCCTGCACACCTCGGACTGGCACCTCGGCCGGTCCTTCCACCGCGTGAACATGCTCGGCGCACAGGCCGCCTTCATCGACCACCTCGTCGAGGCCGTCCAGGAGCACGAGGTCGACGCCGTCCTCGTCGCCGGGGACGTCTACGACCGGGCCGTGCCCCCGCTGCCCGCCGTCGAGCTGTACGACCAGGCCCTGCACCGGCTGGCCGCGCTCGGCGTGCCGACCGTGATGATCTCCGGCAACCACGACTCCGCCCGCCGGCTCGGGGTGGGAGCCGGGCTGATCGGCCGGGCCGGGATCCACCTCAGGACCGACCCGGCGGGCTGCGCCGACCCCGTGGTGCTGGCCGACGCGGCGGGTGAGGTGGCCCTGTACGGGCTGCCGTACCTCGAACCGGCCCTGGTCAAGGACGAGTTCGCGGCGGGCAAGGTCAGCCACGAGGCAGTGCTGGGCGCCGCCATGGACCGGATCCGGGCCGACCTGGCGGGCCGGGCCCCCGGCACCCGCTCCATCGTGCTCGCCCATGCCTTCGTCACCGGCGGGCAGGCCAGCGACAGCGAACGCGACATCACCGTCGGCGGGGTCGAGGCCGTGCCCGCCTCCGTCTTCGACGGGGTCGACTACGCCGCCCTCGGCCACCTCCACGGCTGCCAGACGATCAACGAACGGGTCCGGTACTCCGGTTCCCCGCTCGCCTACTCCTTCTCCGAAGCCGACCACCGCAAGTCGATGTGGCTGATCGAACTGGCCGCGGACGGTGCCGTCGCCGGCGCCGAGCGGATCGACACCCCCGTGCCCCGCGCACTCGCCCGGGTACGGGGGCGGCTGGAGGAGCTGCTGGACGATCCCGCGCTCGCCGGGTACGAGGACCGCTGGGTCGAGGCGACGCTCACCGACCCGGTCCGGCCCGAGGACCCGATGGCCCGGCTCGCCGCCCGGTTCCCGCACACGCTCAGCCTCGCCTTCGACCCCGAGGGTCGCGAGGAGGACGGCGGAGCCTCGTACGCCCAGCGCCTCAAGGGGCGCAGCGACCAGGAGATCGCCGAGGACTTCGTCGCCCACGTACGCGGCGGCGGCTCGGTCGACGAGGACGAACGGGCCGTGCTGCGGGGCGCCTTCGACGGCGTACGCGTCCAGGAGGGGCGGGAGGAAGGTCTCCGGGCAAACCCGCGGGAAAGCCGTCAGGACAGCCTTCAGAGCAGCCTTCAGGAGAGCGCCCGATGAGGCTGCACCGGCTCAAGGTCACCGCCTTCGGGCCCTTCGCCGAGCCCCAGGAGATCGACTTCGACGCCCTCTCCGGCGCCGGGATCTTCCTGCTGCACGGCCCCACCGGCGCGGGCAAGACCTCCGTCCTCGACGCCGTCTGCTACGCCCTGTACGGGTCCGTGCCCGGTTCCCGGCAGAGCGCCGGAACCAGCCTGCGCAGCGACCACGCCTCGCCGGACACCCCGACCGAGGTCACCCTCGAACTCACCGCGGGCGGACGCCGCCTGGAGATCACCCGGCGCCCCGAACAGGAGCGCCCCAAGAAGCGCGGCTCGGGGACGACCAGGGACAAGGCGCAGAGCTGGCTGCGCGAGCACACCGGTGAGGGATGGGCCGCGCTGAGCCGGTCCCATCAGGAGATCGGCGAGGAGATCAGCCAGCTCCTCGGCATGAGCTGTGATCAGTTCTGCCAGGTGGTGCTGTTGCCGCAGGGGGAGTTCGCCCAGTTCCTGCGCGCGAACGCCGAAACCCGCGGCAAGCTCCTCGGGCGGCTCTTCGACACCCGCCGCTTCGCCGCCGTCGAGACCCTGCTCGCCGAGCGCCGCCGGGCCGCCGAGGCCAAGGTGCGGGCCGGAGACGAGAAGGTGCTCGCCGCCGCCCAGCGGCTCGCCCAGGCCGCCGGTGACAGCGCCGACCTGCGGTCCTGGCCGCTGCCCCGCCACCAGCCGGGCGACCCCGGACTCGCCGAGGCCGTCCGGGCCTGGGCAGCCGTCGCCCGCTGCTCCGCCCGGGAGCGGCTCACCGTCGCCGAGTACGCGCTGGCCGCCGTCGAGGGCCGGCACGCCGCCGCCCGGCGGGCCGCCGAGGACGCGCGGGAGCTCGACCGGCTGCAACGCCGCCACGCCGAAACCGCCCGGCGGGCAGCCCTGCTGGCCGAGGCCGCGCCCGAGCGAGCGCGCGTACGGGACCTCCTGGACCGGGCCCGCCGGGGCGCCCTCGTGGCCCCCGCCCTGGAACTGCGCGGGGCCGCGGCCGCCGCCCACCTGACCGCCGCGCACGCCGAGACGGTCGCCCGCGCCGAACTCCCGCCGCCCCTCGCCGAGGCGGGCACCGAACAGCTGGCCGCCGTCGAGCAGCGGCTGCGCGAGGAACTGGGCGCGGTCGGCGCCGCCCAGCGCGCGGAGCAGCGCAGCGCCGAGATCGGCCGCGAACGCGCCACCCTGGAACGGGAATCCCGCGACGCCGACGAGCAGCATCAGGAATCCGCCGACTGGCTCGCCCGCTGGGAGACCACCCGGGCCGCGCTCCAGGAGAGCGTGGACGCCGCCCAGCAGGCCGTCACCCTGGCCGAGCACATCGCGGGCCGGCTCGAACCGGCCCGGATGCAGCTCACCGCGGCCAGGCGGCGCGACGCGCTGGCCGCCGAGGCCGAGGCCGCCTCGGGCGAACTGCTCTCCGTACGTGAGGAGTCGTCCGCCTCCCGGGAGCGCTGGCTCGAGCTGAAGGAGGCCCGGCTGCTCGGTATCGCCGCCGAACTCGCCGAGGCGCTGACGGCGGGCGAGCCCTGCGCGGTGTGCGGGTCGGCGGAGCACCCCGCCCCGGCCCGCCCGGCCGCCGGGCACGTGGACCGGGCCGCCGAGGACGCCGCCCATGCCCGCTTCGAACAGGCCGAGGAGCGCAGGGCCGCCGTCGAGAGCCGGCTGGCCGCCGTCCGCGAGGCCGAGGGGGAGGCCGCGGCGGCCGCCGGAGAGGCCACCACCGCCGAACTCCTCGCCCTCACCGGCGACCTCAGCTCCCGCCACGCCGCCGCCCACGCGGCCGCCGCCGGACTGCACACCGCCCGCGAGCGCCTCGCCCGCGCCGAGCGCGAACACGCCGCGCGCAGCGCCGACCGGCTCGACGCCGAGCGCCGGGCCGCCGCCCGGGCATCCCGGCGCGAGGCCCTCGACCGTGAACAGGCCTCGCTGGAGGCCGAGCTGGTCCTCGTACGGGGCGACGCGCCCAGTGTCGCGGCCCGCGCCCGCGTCCTGGAGGACCGGATCCGGATGGTCACCGCGGCCGCCACCTCGCTGCGCCGGGCCGAAGTCACCGCCGCCCGGCTGAAGGAGGCCGACGACCAGCTCGCCGACGCCGCCTTCAGGGCCGGCTTCGACACCACCGAGGCCGCCGCCGACGCCGTACTGCCCGAGTACGAACGCACCGCCCTCCAGCGCCAGATGGACTCCTGGCAGGCGGAGGAGGCCATGCTGGCCGACCGGCACGCCGAGCACGACACCGCCGAGGCGGCGGCCCTGCCCCCGGCGGACCCGCGTACGGCCGAGGTCCACGAGGAACGCGCCGCGGCCCGGCTGCGTACCGCGGGCTCGGCCGTCGACGCGGCGCGGGTGCGCTGCGCCGAGCTCGACCGGCTCTCCCGGCAGGCGGAGCAGGAGCTGCGCGCCCTGGGCCCGCTGCGCGCGGCGTACGAGCGCGTGGCCCGGCTGGCGGGACTCACCGCGGGCACGTCCGCGGACAACGAGCGCAAGATGCGGCTGGAGGCGTACGTCCTGGCCGCGCGGCTGGAGCAGGTCGCCGCGGCCGCGACCGTGCGGCTGCTGCGCATGTCCGGGGGCCGCTACACCCTCGTCCACTCCGACGCCCGCGCGAGCGGACGGGGGCGTTCCGGCCTCGGGTTGCACGTGGTGGACGCCTGGACCGGCAGCGAGCGGGACACCGCCACGCTGTCCGGCGGCGAGACCTTCTTCGCCTCGCTCGCGCTGGCCCTGGGGCTGGCCGACGTGGTCACCGACGAGGCGGGCGGCATGCGCCTGGACACCCTCTTCATCGACGAGGGCTTCGGCAGCCTCGACGACCAGGCCCTGGACGAGGTGCTCGACGTACTGGACTCGCTGCGCGAGCGCGACCGCAGCGTCGGCATCGTGAGCCACGTCGGAGATCTGCGGACGCGGGTCCAGGCCCAGTTGGAGATCGTCAAGCAGCGCGGTGGCTCCGTGGTGCGCCACCGCACGGCGGCGCTCACGGACTGACGCTCACCGACTGAGGCTCACCGACTGAGGCTCACGAATGGCGGCTCACGGACTGAGCGGCCGGCGGGGGAGGGGCGAGGAGTAGACGATGCTCGTCGTCACCGAGCCGAGTCCCGAGATGCGGCCGGTGATCTCCTCCAGGTGCCCCATCGTGCGTGCGGTGACCTTGAGCACGAAACAGTCGTCGCCGGTGACGTGATGGGCCTCCAGGATCTCGGGCGTGGCGTCCAGGAATTCATGGAACGGCTTGTAGTTGCCGTGCGGATAGCGCAGCCGGACCAGCGCCAGGATCGACTTGCCGAGCTTCTCCGGGTCCACCACCGCCGTGTAGCCGGTGATGATGCCGACCTCCTCCAAGCGGCGGACCCGCTCGGTGACGGCGCTCGCGGACATCGACACGGAGCGGGCGAGTTCGGTGAAACTGGCGCGCCCGTCCCGCTGGAGGGCTTCGAGGATGCGCCAGTCGGTGGCGTCAGGGGAATAGTCGGTCATGGTGCAGGTCTAGCAGGGGTTTCCCCGGCCGGACAAGAAAAAGGCCGGGGAAACTCACTTCCGGGGAAGGCCGGGGAATCGTAGATTTTTAGCCATGACGACGACACCGAACACCGCGCCCCTCACCGACAACCCCGTGCTCCGGGTGCCGCCCGCCGCTCCGGCCGCGGCCGCCGCCTACTTCGCGGCCAGCCTCGCTTTCCACGCGGACGTGTCCGATGTCGCCACGGCCTTCAAGGCCCACCGCGAGCAGGGCGCCGACCTCGGCTTCCAGGTGATCGACTCCCGCTCCACGCCGTCCTGGGACCAGGCGCACATCCCCGGCGCGATCCACCTGCCCACCGCGCTCATCCCCGAGCAGGCCGAGAAGCTCCTCGACAAGAACGTCCCCGTGGTGACGTACTGCTGGGGCCCCGGCTGCAACGGCGCCACCCGCGCCGCCCTGGCCCTCGCCCAACTCGGCTTCCAGGTCAAGGAGATGCTCGGCGGCATGGAGTACTGGATCCGCGAGGGCTTCGAGGTCGAGACCTGGCAGGGCCTGCGGCAGCGCACCGAGGCCGACCCGCTGACGGCCCCCACCGACTCGGACGACTGCGGCTGCTGAAGCGCCGCGCGTACGGACGGGCCGCCCGCTCCTCACGGGGAGCGGGCGGCCCGTCGTCGTCCATTCGCACTGTCGTGCCGTCAGACCGTCGTACGCGTCAGAGCTTCGACAGCTCGTCCACCAGGTCGTCCAGCCCCAGCGACCCCTGCGAGAGCGCCGCCATGTGCCACGCCTTCAGGTCGAACGAGTCACCGTGCGCGGCGCGGGCGTTGTCCCGGCCCAGCAGCCAGGCGCGCTCGCCCAGCTTGTAGCCGATGGCCTGTCCGGGCATCGACAGGTAGCGGGTCAGCTCGCTCTCGATGAAATCGGCCGGACGGCCGCTGTGCAGGCCGAAGAACTCCTGCGCCAGGTCGACCGTCCAGCGCTCGCCCGGGTGGAACGGCGAGTCCGCCGGGATCCCCAGGCCCAGGTGCATGCCGATGTCCACGATCACGCGCGCGGCGCGCATCATCTGGCAGTCCAGGTAACCGAGGCGCTGCTCGGCGTCCTTGAGGTAGCCCAGCTCGTCCATCAGGCGTTCCGCGTACAGGGCCCAGCCCTCGGCGTTCGCGCTGACCAGGCCGACGCTCGCCTGGTACCGGGAGAGCTGGTCCGCCACGTGCGCCCACTGGGCGAGCTGGAGGTGGTGGCCCGGAACGCCCTCGTGGTACCAGGTGGAGACCAGGTCGTACACGGGGAAACGGGTCTGGCCCATCGTGGGCAGCCAGGTGCGGCCCGGGCGGGAGAAGTCCTCCGAGGGGTTGGTGTAGTACGGCGCCGCCGCCCCACCCGACGGGGCGATCATGGACTCCACCCGCTTGACCCGCTCGGCGAGTTCGAAGTGGGTGCCGTCGAGGTTCTCGATGGCCTCGTCCATCAGGCCCTGCAGCCACGCCTGGACCTCGTCGACGCCCTCGATGTGGGTGCCGTGCTCGTCCAGGTGACGCAGCGCGTCCCACGGGTCGGCGCCGGGCAGGATCTTCGCCGCCTCGGCCTTCATCTCGGCGAGGAGCCGGTGGTACTCCGCCCAGCCGTAGGCGTAGGCCTCGTCCAGGTCCAGGTCGGTCCCGTTGAAATAGCGAGACCAGCGGGCGTAGCGCTCGCGGCCCACCGGGTCCGGCGCACCCGCGACCGCCGGGGCGTACACGTCGCGCATCCAGTCGCGCAGCCCGACCACGGCCGCGGTGGCGGCGGAGGCGGCTTCGTCGAGCTCGCCGCGCAGCGACTCGGGGCCGGCGGCGGCGAACTCGCCGAAGAAGTCCCGGGCGCCGTCGCCGTCCTGGCCGGCCCAGGTGGTGAGCTGCTCGACGAAGGTGGTGGTCGGGCGCGGGCTGCCGTGGAGCCCCCGCTCGAGGCCGAGGGCGAGGCTCTCGCGGTAGCCGGCGAAGCAGGCCGGTACGGCGCGCAGTCGCTCGGCGATCGCCGCCCAGTCCTCGTCGGTGTCGGCCGGGGTGAGGGTGAAGACCTCGCGGACCGCGTGCGCCGGGGAGTGGATGTTGCTGACGGCGCGCAGGTCCTCGTCGGCCTCGTGGACGGCGAGTTCGGCGTTGAGTCGCTCGCGCAGCAGGCGGGCGCAGCGGCGCTCGGCGTCGCTGTCGGCGCCGGGCAGCCGCTCGGCGGCGTCCAGCCGGGCGAGGGTGGTGCGCGACAGCTCGGCGGCGGCCGCGCGGCCGGCGGGCGAATAGTCGGGAAGCCTGCCGGAGCTGGCGGCGACACCGAGGTAGGTGCCCGTGATCGGGTCGATGGCGATGAGATCGTCGACGTACGCGTCGGCGACCTGGCGGGGCAGACGGGCTGCGCTGTCGCTGGGGAGGGTCTCTGACATGCGGCTATCTTCGTATGTGAGACGGCCCCGCGTCATCACCAATTGTGCCCCGGGCTCCTGACGGGGGGACGGTGGGGGGCGACGCGGGTGCGCTGCCCCCCACCGGCGGCCGGGCCCGGCCGCTCAGCGCTGGTGCCGGGGAACCTGCTGCTCGCGCGGGAGTTCGTACGGCAGGCGCGAGGCGACTGGGGTCGCGTCCAGCCGGGCCGTGATCACCAGCGTGCCCTCCTCGATCTGATAGTCGAGCGGGCGGCCCAGGCCGCGCATCGCCGCGACCATGCCGGTGTTGGAGGCCTGGGTGACCGCGTACACGCTGTCGCATCCGGCTTCGACGGCCATCGCGAGCAGGCGCCGCAGCAGCTCCGAGCCGATGCCGCGGCGCTGCCAGTCGTCCTCGATGAGCAGTGCGACCTCGGTCTCGTCGCCGTCCCACAGCAGGTGGCCGAGGGCGACGAGCTTGCCGGAGGCGGTGGTGGCGGCGAGGGTGCGGCCGAAGCGGGGGCTCAGCAGGTGGCCGAGGTAGCGGTCGGCGTCCGCGACCGGGCCGTGGTAGCGCAGGCCGAGCGTGCGCTCGGAGCAGCGGTCGTGCATGGCGCGGGCGGCCGCCAGGTCGGAGCCGTCGGCGCGGCGCACGGTGATCTCGTTGCCCTCGGGCAGCGTCAGCACGTCCTGGCTGCGCGGGACGCGGGGCCCGAGGCGGGCGTCGAGCTCGACCAGGGCCCGGGCGCGGGCGAACTCGGTCGGGGTGAAGGGCAGGTACGGCCGCTCGACGGTGATCGCGCCGCCCGAGGGATCACGCAGCCGCATCACCGTGGACTCCAGTACACCCTCGACGGGGGCGTCGGCGCCGGCGTTGGGGCGGCCGGAGAGGGTGGTGGCCGGGATGGAGTGCATGGTGCAGCGGCCGAGGAGCTGGCGCAGGGCGAGAGGGAGTTCGGCGGCGTCCAGGGCGGTGCGGGTGGCCAGGCCGAGGACCCGCGTGGGGGTGTCGACGAGGTCGTGCGCGTCGGCGCGCTCGATCCAGGTGCTGTGGCCGCCGGCCTGCGCGACGGCCCGGATGAGGGCGGCCGAGGGCACCTCCTGAGGAGCGCGCAGCAGGAACTCGTCGACCGTGCCGCCCTCGGGGAGGGGGTGGGTCTGGAGGGTCAGGATGTCCACGCTGTTACGGGCGAGCGCGGTGCAGAGCGCGGCCAGGCTGCCGGGCTCGTCCCGTACGGTCGTCCGCATCCGCCAGAGCGCCGTGGTGGCGGTGGTGGCGCTCGGGCCCGCGGACGCCGTGTCGGCGGGCGCCGCCGGGCCCGCCGGAGGCGGCGGCGCATGGCTGTGGCGACGTGCCCACCAGGTGTGGAAGGCCGCCGTGACCAGGAGCGCGACGGCCGAGGCGACCAGCAGGATCGGGCCCCTGGGGCCGTGCACGACGAGATTGGCGATGCCGTCGGCGACCGCCACGGCGCAGAAGAGGGCGGCGAGTTCGACGACGTCACGGCGCCAGTGGTGGCGGTGCGGACGCTGGGCGTGGGCCGGGTTACGGTCAGTCATGCACACCACTGTGGCGCAGGGGTGTTGCGTGATCACGAACGCCCTGTGACCGACTGGTTAAGTGTCGATCTGGCCGGTTTCTACCAGTTTTCCCGCTGATTTCCGCTGTCATCGCAGTCGGCGCGTCAGGCGCGTCCGTCCTGTCCGTCCCGCCCGTCCCGCCCGTCACATCTGTCCCACACGGCCGGGCTGGAGGATCTGTGTGAAGAGTACGCCGCCTCCTTGGCGGCGCAGCCGGACGGTGAGTTCACCGCTGCCGCCGTCGATCTCGACCTCGCCGTAGTACGGGGGGTTCTCGGCCGGCGACATGTTGGCGACCGGCGCCGACTGGACGTACGCCCGCCGTGGGCCGAAGGTCGCGTCGAGCGGCCCGGCCGGGAACCCGCCCGCGCCGACGGGACCGGAGACGAACTCCCAGAAGGGCGCGAAGTCCGTGAAGGCCGCGCGCTCGGGAGCGTAGTGGTGGGCGGCGGTGTAGTGGACGTCGGCGGTGAGCCAGAGCGTGCCCGTGACGTGCTGGTGCTTGATGTGCCGCAGTAGTTCCGCGATCTGGAGCTCGCGGCCGAGCGGGGCCCCGGGGTCGCCCTGGGCGACGGCCTCGAAGTTCACGGCGCCGTCGGGGATGACGACGCCCAGCGGCATGTCTGCGGCGATGACCTTCCAAGTGGCGCGGGAGCGGGTGAGTTCCCGCTTCAGCCAGGCCAGTTGTTCGGGGCCGAGGATGCCGACCGGGTCCTCGGTCTGGCGGTCGGGGGAGTTGGCGTTGCGGTAGGTCCGCATGTCGAGGACGAACACGTCGAGCAGCGGGCCGTGCCGCAGCACCCGGTACATCCGCCCCTCGGCGCGGCCGCCCCGCAGGTCGGTGACCGGGAAGTACTCGCCGAAGGCCTGGCGGGCGCGGGCGGCGAGGGTGTCCGCTTCCCTGACGGTGTAGCGCGGATCGTCGATCAGCTGGCCCGGGTACCAGTTGTTGCGCACCTCGTGGTCGTCCCACTGGGCGAGGACGGGGACCTGACCGTAGAAGTCCCTGAGATGGCGATCGAGCAGGTTGTAGCGGAAGTTCCCGCGGAACTCGGCGAGTGTTTCGGCGACCTTCGCCTTCTCCTCGGTGGTGATGTTGCGCCAGACGCGGCCGTCGGGCAGCGGTACGGAGGCCTGGATGGGGCCGTCGGCGTAGATCGTGTCGCCGCTGAAGAGGAAGAAGTCGGGGTCACGCAGCCGCATCTCCTCGAAGACGCGGTAGCCGCCGAGCTCGGGATTGATGCCCCAGCCCTGGCCGGCGAGGTCTCCCGACCACAGGAAGCGGACGTCGTGGCGACGGGAGACAGGGGTCGTACGGAAGGTGCCGCGCACCGGCTCGCCCGTGCGGCGCGGGTCGTCGGGGTCGGCGAGCACGATCCGGTAGTGGATCTGCCGGCCCGGCGGCAGATCGCGCAGCGTGGCGGTGCCGGTGAAGTCGGTGGCGGGGCCGAGGAAGGGACCGCCGTGGCGGCGTACGCCGTAGCGGAACGATTCGCTCGGGGAGGTTTCGACGTGCATCCGCGCGGGACGGTCGGAGCGCGTCCAGACGGTGGCCGAGTGGGCGGTGATCTCGCCGGACTGGGTGCCCCACAGGGCGGCCGGGCGGCCGGAGCGGACGAAGGCCGGGGCGCCTGCGGAGGCTGCTAGGGCGGGCGCGGCGAGGGCGGTGGACAGGGCGAGGCCCAGCGGCACGGCGAGTGAACCGCCGAGCAGGGACCGTCGGGTGTGCGGCATCGGTGCCATCGGTGCGTCTCCAGGGGCCGGCGGGGACGGGCCGGAACAGTGTGCCGCCGCACACCGGCCCGGCCGCGTCGCCCACGCGAACCGTGGATGAACAGCCGTAAGTCGGTTGTCGTCAGGGGTGGTTCGCGGTCGCCGGGGTGGCGGTACGGACGGTGCCGCGCGCCGCGTCCCCCGCCCTGCCGCCTGCCGCGTCGCCCGAGGCGGCGCGCGCCGTGTCGAGGATCACGCGGGCCACCAGGGCCGGATCGTCGTTCATCGGCACGTGGCCGCAGCCCGGGAGCCGGACCAGCCGCGCCCCGGGGACGGCGAGCTTGGCACGCACGCCCTGACGGCGCAGCAGCAACCGGTCGCGGGTGCCCCAGGCGATCGTGACCGGCAGACCGGGCACGTCATGGGTGAACCGTACGGAGCCGCCCGCGGCCAGCGTCTCCTCGAAGCCGGTGGCGTCCCGCAGCGCGAGGGTCTCGGCGACCACGGCCTCGGGGGCGCGGCGGGCGGGGCGGGCGTAGATGGCCCCGGTGAGCGCGGCCCGGCCGGGGCCGCTGCGGGAGAGCCGTTCCAGGGCGGGACGGGGCAGTGCCCGGGCGCCGGCGCGCAACGCGCGGAGCGCGGTGAAGGCGTAGCGGCGCTCGGCCTCGGACCAGAACCCGGCGGGGGAGAGGGCGGTGACCGAGCGGGCGAGGTCGCTCCGCCCCATCTCCAGGGCGAGCAGACCGCCGAGCGAGTTGCCCGCGACGTGCGGGCGCTCGACGCCGAGCGCGGCGCACAGTGCTCCGAGCGCTGGGGTGACGGTGCCCAGGTCGTACGGAACGCCCGCGGGCAGCGGCCCGGAGGAGCCGAAGCCCGGCAGGTCGACGGCGATGACGTCGTGCTCGGCGGCCAGGATGTCGGTCACCGGGTGCCAGGCCTGGAAGTGGTGGCCGATGCCGTGCAGCAGGAGCAGCGGTTCGCCCGCGCCCTGGCGTTCGTAGGCGACGGTGGCGGTGCGGGGTCCGAGCGGCGAATCGATCGTGAACGAGACCGTGGCGGTCATGCTGCTCCTCGTCGGGTGGACGCGTGTGAGACAGGCCGTCAGTAACGACTGTCACCATGATTACCGCCCGGTAGCCCGCCGGACAGCCTCGGAGCGCGAACCGTCCCGGTGAAGAGGGGAGAAGAGCGAGAACATCCTGTGAACGGCTTGTGGCAAATGCCTGATCTGCCCGACAAAGCGGCGAGGATTGGTCTTGACCAAGGGGGTACGCCGTCCTATCGTCGCAGGGATAGTGCAAGAACCTTTAATAAACAAAGGCACGGAACTACGCTTCGGAACCGCGGCGTGGAACTGCCGCTGGGACAAGGCGATTGCGGCGATGGCAGAAGGAGTCAGGGTGGGGACCACGCAGCTCGAATCGGTGCCGGAGCCGAAGTACTGGCACCTCAAGACCGTGCTCAGCGAGGCGCTCGACCAGGACTTCGCCGTGGGCGAGGTCCTGCCGAACGAGCGCGAGCTCGCCGCACGCTTCGGAGTCGCCCGCGCCACCCTGCGCCAAGCCCTGGAACAGCTCGAACTCGAAGGCCGCCTGCAGCGCCGCCGCGGAGTCGGCACCACCGTCGCCCCGCCGCGCGTCGGTGTCGCCGTCGGCGGCAGTGCGCAGCACAGCTGGCCGGGCGAGAGCGCCGAGGGCTGGGAGGCCGTGGACGCCGCCGAAGGCATCCCCGCCGCCGCGGTCGCGAAGCTCCTCGGCACCGCCGCAGACCAGTCGGTGCACACCGTGCGCCGGACCCGTGTCACCCAGGGCCAGGCCGTCGCCGCCGAGCTGCTGTACGTACCCGCCGCGTCCGTGCCCGGGCTCTCCGCCATCGATGCCCCCGCCGGACCTGCCCGGGCGCGCGCCGTCCTGCGGGAGCTCCGGCGGCTCGCGCTCGACGGGCAGGACCGGTCGGTGGAGCTGGGCTCCGCCCGCGCCGACGACGCCAAGGAACTCGACCGGCTGCCCGGCGCTCCTGTGCTCCTGGTGACCACCCGCTACTTCACCACCGAGGGCACGGCCGCGGTCTCGGTGGCCACGTACCGCGCCGACACCTGCCGCCTCACCTTCGGCGACTCGGGCGTCGAAATCACCGAAACCCGCGCGGCGTCCTGACCTGACGGCGCGCCACATATGTACGGGGATGCCCCGGGCCACACAGGTCCGGGGCATCGCTGTACCCACGGCTGCCGATCCGGGCGGGCGCGGGCGGCGCTTCCTGACGCCACACCCCACGGGGCTGCCTGTCGCAGCGCACCGACCGGCGGGGACGACCCAAGCGCGCTCCATTCTGCGGCAGTTGCGGGAACTCAGGCCCGGTGGTCGTGACCGGGTCGGCGAAGCGCCGGCCTGGGCCGATGCCGCCCGGCGGATGCAGGCCCCTCCAGCTTTCCGGCGCGGGGCGGGGTCGGGGCGGGGCACGGGGTGGACCTCGCTCGCCCACCCGCGTGCCCAGCGACCAAGCGTGGCCGCCCTGCGCAGGCACCGCTGCGTCCGCGATTTATCGACCGGAGTGGCCCACCCGCAGCGAACAGGCCCGGCTCAACTGACGGAGTCACCGGCGGACAGGCCCGGCTCGACCGACGGGGTCACCGGTGGACAGGCCCGGCTCGACCGACGGAGTCACCGACGGGCGGCCCACCATCCCCCTCCACCGACGGAGTCACCGACGGGCGGTGACCGTCTTTTCCACCGCGAACAGTTCTTCCTCCACGTGGTCCAGCGCGAGCCGCAACGCCCCGGTGGCCACCGCGGCCTCGCCGAGCAGCGAGAGTGCCACCCTCGGCGGGCGCAGGCAGTACCGCTCCAGCTCGTGGCGCAGTGGGTCGAGGACCCCGTCCAGGCGGGCCGCCCAGCCGCCGACGACCACCAGTTCCGGATCCATCGCCAGCACCAGCGCGGCCACGTCGTGCACCAGCCGCTGGAGGAACCGTTCCACGGCGGCCACCGCACGCTCGTCGCCCCGCTTGGCCATCGCGAACACCTCTGCGACCGCCGGCTCGTCCAACGGGTGCAGCGGTTCGCCCGTCGTCGACAGCAGCCGCTCCGGCGTGACCTCGCGCCCCAGGAGGTGCAGCGCGCCGATCTCGCCTGCCGCACCGCCGAAGCCCCGGTGCAGTCGGCCACCGATCAGTGAACCCGCCCCCGGGCTGAGCCCCGCCATCACGAACACCATGTCATCGGTGTCCCGGGCGGCTCCCTTCCAGTGCTCGGCGACCGCCGCCGCGTTGGCGTCGTTCTCCACCTGGACCGGGCAGCGGAACGAACGCCGCAGCCGCTCCCCGAGCGGCAGCCCCGTCCAGCCGGGCAGCGCCGTCCCGAGGCGGACCGTACCGTCCGCCTCCACGATTCCCGGGCTGCCGACGCCGACCGCCCTCAGGGAGTCGCGGGGTACGCCGGCCCGTCGCAGCAGATCGGCGACCGCCGCCCTGACGCGCTCCAGCCGTTCGTCGGCCGACGCGTTCTCGGCGACGTCCTTGGTTCCGGCTCCGATCACCCGGCCGTCCAGCCCGGACAGCAACACCGCGATCCGGTGCGAGCCGATCTCGATGCCCAGCAGATGTCCCGCCTCGGCCCGGAACCGGAATCTCCTGGCCGGCCGCCCCTGACGCCGCGCCCCTTCCTCCGCATCGGCCTCGACCACGAGCCCGGTGCCGATGAGGCCCTCCACGACGCCCTCGACCGTCGGCCGGGAGAGCCCGGTCAGGCGGGTGAGGTCGGTGAGGGTCGGCGATTCGGCCGCGCGCAGTGCCCGAAGCACCACGGCCGAATTGATGCGCCGGAGCAGAGAGGGATCCCCGCCGGTCAGCTGCCCCAACGTGTGTCCTCCCAGCTAGCGGCCTTGTCACGCGGATCGTACTGCGCACGGGGCACGGCGGCGAGAGCAGCCCCCCTTGCCAGGAATCAGCCCTTCCTCTCAGGCCGGGGCTACGAATCCGGACTCGTACGCGGTGATCACCGCCTGCGTCCGGTCACGCGCCCCCAGCTTTCCCAGAATCGCGCTGACGTGTGACTTGACCGTCTCCGTGCCGACGATCAGCTGTCCGGCGATCTCCACGTTGGTCAGCCCGCGTGCCATCAGACGCAGCACAGCCTCCTCGCGCTCCGTCAGCGCCGCCCGCTCCAGTACCGTGCGCGCCTGCCGGTTCCCGTACTCCGCTGCGAGGGCCCGTACGGCCGCGGGGAACAGGAGCGTCTCACCCTCCGCCACGAGCCGCACCGCGTGCACGATCTCGGAAGGCTTGGCCCGCTTCAACAGGAAGCCGTCCGCCCCCGCGCGCAGCGCCTGATAGACGTACTCGTCGTTCTCGAAGGTGGTGACGACAAGGATCTTCGGCGGGTTGTCCACCGACCGCAGGACCGCCCGGGTCGCCTCGATCCCGTCGAGCAACGGCATCCGCACATCCATCGCCACCACGTCCGGCCGCAACCGGCGCACGAGCGGGATGACGGAGGCCCCGTCGGCGGCCTCCCCCACCACCTCGATGTCGGGCTGGGCGTCCAGGACGGCGCGCAGACCCGCGCGCACCAGGGGCTCGTCGTCGACGAGCAGTACGGTTACCGGCATCCGGTCAGCGTATTCGCTCCAGCGGAAGCCGGGCGCGCACCCGCCAACTGCCCTCGTACGGTCCCGTCTCGGCCTCGCCGCCGAGCAGCGCGGCCCGCTCCCGCATCCCGCGCAGCCCGCTTCCCGTGCCCGTCATGAGCGTGGGCTGTTCCGGCATGGGGTTCGTCACCTCCAGATCCAGTCGGCCCACGGCCATCTCGATCCGCACCCGTACGGGGACCGGACCGCAATGCCGCAGCACATTGGTGAGAGCCTCCTGAAGGATCCGGTACCCCTCCCGGGTGACGGGGCCGGGCAACTTCTCCAGCGGCCCCGTCAGCTGCGCGTCCACCGCCGCACCCGACGCCCGGGCCGACTCCAGCAGTCTGTCGGCCTCCACCAGTGTCGGTCGCTGCGACGGCGGTTGAGCCGATTCACGCAGGACCAGCAGCACCCGCTCCAGATCCTCCAGCGCGGCCCGGCCCGTCTCCTCGATCGCGTTCAGCGCGCGGTCGGTGAACGCCGGGTCGCCGGCCGCCCGCGCGGCTCCCGCCTGGACGACTGCCACGGTCAGCGCGTGCCCGATGGAGTCGTGCAGCTCCCGTGCGATGCGGGTCCGCTCCAAGAGCTGCTCCGTGCGCGCCTCCAGCGCGGTCAGGCGCTCGGCCGCCGACGGCCCGAGCAACTGCCGGGCCATCGCGGTGATCAGCTCGCCGAGCAGGACCACGACGACGAGGAGCACGACCAGCGGTACCGGCGCGAGCAGGGCGGCGACCCAGCGTGACGGGGAGAAGGGCAGGGCCGGGTCGGCGGTGAGGGGATGCCCCAGCGCGGTCGCGATGAGCTCCACCGACATCACCGGGAGCCACACCGTCGCGAACATGGCGCCACCGGCCACGACCAGCCGTATCTCCAGCCACAGCAGCGTCCGCCACCGGTCACTCCAGCGCTGCGAGGCGGCGGCAGTGATGCCGCTGTCCTCGGCGCCCCGGTCCTGCGGGGTCAGCAGGAACTGGGCCTGGAGCCCCTCGGCCAGCCGCACCCACGGTACGAAGCCGAAGGGTATGACGATCAGCAGGGGCACCCACGGGCTCGTGGGCATGATGAACATCCACAGGGCAAGCAGCAGCAGCGGGACGCACAAGTGCAGCCAGCGCGAGTACGTCACCGGCCTGAACGGGGCACGGAGCAGTTGGTACATGCCCTCATCCTGGCAGGGGCCGCCTCGGCGGCGTCTCCCCCATGTGGGGGAGACGCCACCCTCGCATGGGGGAGGAAGGGGGAGGGGCGCGACGGCGAACCTTGAGCCATGAACCGCATCGAGATCCGCGAACTGACCAAGGACCACGGCGCCCAACGGGTCCTGGACCACCTCACCTTCGACGTCCTGCCCGGGAAGGTCACCGGATTCCTGGGACCCAACGGGGCCGGCAAGTCCACCACCCTGCGCCTGCTGCTGGGCCTGGACCGGCCGACCGCGGGCACCGCCACCATCGGCGGACGCAGGTTCACCGACCTGCGGAACCCGCTGTACGAGGTGGGGGCGCTGCTCGACCCCCAGGCGGCCCACGGCGGACGCCGGGCCCGCGACCACCTCCTCGCACTCGCCGCGGCCAACGGCATCCCGGCCTCCCGGGTGGACGCGGTCCTGGAACAGGCCGGTATAGCGGCCGTGGCCCGCCGCAGGGTCGGTGCCTTCTCGCTCGGCATGCGCCAGCGTCTCGGCATAGCCGCCGCGCTGCTCGGTGATCCCGGTGTCCTGTTGCTGGACGAGCCGACCAACGGCCTCGACGCGGAGGGCATCATCTGGATCCGTGAACTGATGCGCGGCCTTGCCGCCGAAGGGCGCACGGTGTTCGTCTCCAGCCACCTGATGGCCGAGTCCGCCTCGTTCGTCGACCACCTCGTCGTACTGGGGCAGGGCAGGCTGCTCGCCGACACGTCGATGGAGGAGTTCATCGGCGCCCGCAGTGCGCCGAAGGTGCGGCTGCGGACTTCGGACCCGGTCCGGCTGCGGGCAGCACTGGCCCACGAGGGCTACGAGATGGCCGCCGCCGGGGAAGGGCGCTGGACCGTCGACGGCATACAGGCCGAGCGGATCGGCGCCCTCGCGGCCCGTGAGGGCATCGCGGTGCTGGAGCTCTCCGACGAGCGGGCCTCACTGGAGCAGGCCTATCTCGACCTCACCGCCGACCGCACCCCCTTCTCCGCCACCGCCTGACAACCCGATGGGAGCCATTGCCATGACCGCCGCCGCCCTTCCCACCGTCCCCGTGCTGTACTCGGAGTGGATCAAGATACGGTCAGCCCGTTCGGTCCTCGGATCGCTGATAGCCGTCTTCGTCGCCACCGCCGGCGTCACGGCGCTCACCGCCGCGGCGATCGGTACGGCGGAGCCGGGTGCCCTGGGGGACGACCGTCTGCTCGGCGCCTTCTACGGTGTCAACTTCGGCCAGATAGCGGCCATCGCCTTCGGCGCCACCGCCTTCGCCGGAGAATTCCGCAACGGAGCCCTGCGGGTCTCGCTCACCGCTGTACCCAACCGGACCCGTCTGTACCTGTCCAAGGCCGCCGTGGTGGCGGGTCTCGCCTTTGTGGTCGGGCAGATCACCGGCCTCGTCACCTTCGTCGCCGGGCAGGCCTTCATGGGGCAGTACGCCCTCGCCCTGGGCGACCCCGGGGTGCCGCGGGCCGTCTTCGGCAGCGGCGTCTACCTGACGCTGATCGCCCTGCTCTCGGCCGGCCTGACCGCGCTGGTGCGCAGTGGCACGCTGGTGATGAGCCTGCTCATACCGTTCGTCCTCATCGTGCCCTTCGTGGTCGGCCAGGTGGCCGGTGGGGCCGGGCAGTTCATGCCTGACCGGGCGGGCCAGATGGTGATGCGCCTGGAGGCACAGGGATCCCTCGGCCCCTGGACCGGGCTCGCGGTGGCCGCGCTGTGGGCGCTCGTGGCCCTGGCCGCCGGCTGGTTCGCGGTGAGGCGCCGGGACGCGTGACGCAGGGCCAGTTGTCAGTGGGCGTCGGGATACTGACGGTATGACCACGGTAGAGCATCTCGACACGATCGACCGGCTCCGCGGGCGGGAGTTCCCGAGCGAGCCGGTCCGGTCCGGCGGGCGGAGCAGCGGTCCGGGTTACCACCTGGTCCAGGTGGGCCGCACGGCGGACTTCTGGGAGGACGACGGTTCCGGGCGGATCGAGGCCACCGATCAGATCAACGCCGAATACGGGGCGCTCACCCAGGCCCTGGCCGACCGGTGGGGGCGGGCGCAGATCTTCAGTGTGAGATCGCTGGGCGAGCGCAGGCTGGAGGGGGAGGAGATACCGGAGCCGTGGCAGGAAGTGGGGGACAGCACCGACCATGTGCACCTGTGGCGGGCCGAGGACCACTGGCTCGTGGCCTACGTGGCCCAGTGGGGCGGCGGTGACCCGTACCTGCTGATGGCAGGGGTCACGGTGATCGACCCGCCCTAGACGCCGCCGGAGGACTCGGCCGCCGCGCGGAGGCGGGCGTACTCCTGGGCCATGGATTCGGCGGTCCAGTGGGCGTTGAGTCCGCTGGGGTTGGGCAGGGCCCAGACGCGGGTGGAGCCGATGGTCCGCTCCTGGGGGCCGATCATGGCCTTCCGTTCGCCAAAAGCCGTGCGGTAGGCGGTCACGCCGACCACGGCCAGCCACTGGGGGCGCAGGCGTTCCACCTTGGCCGTCAGGATACGGCCGCCCTCGCGGAACTCTTCGGCGGACAGTTCGTCCGCGCGGGCGGTGGCCCGGGCGACGACGTTGGTGATGCCCAGGCGGTAGGTCAGCAGCTCGTCCTGCTCGGCGGGGGCAAGCCGGCGCGGGGTGAAGCCCGAAAGGTGCAGCACAGGCCAGAAGCGGTTGCCGGGGCGGGCGAAGTGGTGGCCCGTCGCGGCGGAGAGGAGACCCGGATTGATGCCGCAGAACAGGACACGCAGACCGCCCGCGACCACGTCCGGGAGGACACGGTCACGGGCGGCGTCGAGCTGGTCGGGGGTCAGAGGATCGACCCCGGCGCGTACCCGGCGGCCTCCGGGTGCTGCTTGGCGATGGCCTCGACGCGGGAGACCACGGCCGCGACCTGGTCACCCGCGGCGCCCGTGAAGGACAGCTTGTCGGCCATGAGGGCGTCCAGCTGCGCGCGGTCCAGCGGCATCCGCTCGTCGGCGGCCAGCTTCTCCAGCAGCTCGTTGCGTTCGGCGCCCTGCTCGCGCATGGCGAGCGCGGAGGCCACCGCGTGTTCCTTGATGACCTCGTGGGCGGCCTCGCGGCCCACTCCGGCCCGCACCGCGCCCATCAGGACCTTGGTGGTGGCCAGGAAGGGCAGGTAGCGGTCCAGCTCACGGGCGACGACGGCGGGGAAGGCGCCGAACTCGTCGAGGACCGTCAGGAAGGTCTCCAGCAGGCCGTCGAAGGCGAAGAACGCGTCGGGCAGGGCCACCCGGCGGACGACGGAGCAGGAGACGTCGCCCTCGTTCCACTGGTCGCCGGCCAGCTCGCCGGTCATCGAGGCGTAGCCGCGCAGGATCACCATCAGACCGTTCACGCGCTCGCAGGAGCGGGTGTTCATCTTGTGGGGCATCGCCGAGGAGCCGACCTGGCCGGGCTTGAAGCCCTCGGTGACCAGCTCGTGGCCGGCCATGAGGCGGATCGTCTTGGCGATCGAGGACGGCGCGGCGGCCAGCTGCACCAGGGCGGTGACCACGTCGTAGTCGAGCGATCGCGGGTAGACCTGGCCGACGGAGGTGAAGGCCTGGGCGAAGCCGAGGTGGCCGGCGATCCGCTGCTCCAGGTCCGCGAGCTTGGCGGCGTCGCCGCCCAGCAGGTCGAGCATGTCCTGGGCGGTGCCCACCGGGCCCTTGATCCCGCGCAGCGGGTAGCGCTCCAGCAGGTCCTCGAGGCGGGCGTAGGCGACCAGCAGCTCGTCGGCGGCGGTCGCGAAGCGCTTGCCGAGGGTGGTGGCCTGCGCGGCGACGTTGTGGGAGCGGCCGGCCATGACCAGCTCGGCGTGCTCACCGGCCAGCTTGCCGAGGCGGGCGAGGACGGCGACCGTGCGGTCCCGGGCCAGTTCGAGCGAGAGCCGGATCTGCAGCTGCTCGACGTTCTCGGTGAGGTCGCGGGAGGTCATGCCCTTGTGGACGTGCTCGTGGCCGGCGAGGGCGTTGAACTCCTCGATCCGGGCCTTGACGTCGTGCCGGGTGACCTTCTCGCGCTCGGCGATGGAGGCGAGGTCGACCGTCTCCAGGACGCGCTCGTAGTCGGCGAGGGCGGCGTCCGGGACCTCGATGCCGAGGTCCTTCTGGGCGCGCAGCACGGCGAGCCACAGCCGCCGCTCCAGCGTCACCTTGTACTCGGGGGACCACAGGACGGCGAGCTCCGCGGAGGCGTAGCGGCCGGCCAGGACATTGGGGATGCGGGGCTTGGCTGTCACGTGTAGGGATTCTACTTGCGCCGCGGCTGTGCGTTTACGCAGGTAGGGGACGCGGCGCCGATTGTGTCTTACTACGAGACGTAGGGCAGCAGCTCCGGACGCTTCGCCGGGCGGCCGTCCCCCGACGAGCGGCCCGTCAGGCGGCGGCCGATCCAGGGCAGCAGGTGGCCGCGGGCGAAGCGCAGGTCCTCGACGCGGCGTACCGGCCAGCCGGGGGCGGCGGCGGGCGGCAGTTCGGCCCGCCAGTCGTCCTCGGCCGGGAGGCCCAGACTCTGCCAGACGGCCTCCGCCACCCTGCGGTGGCCCTCGGGCGTCAGGTGCAGCCGGTCGACGTCCCACATGCGCTGATCCGCGAGGACGGGAGCCCCGTAGAGGTCCACCAGCAGGGCGCCGTGCCGTTCGGCGAGCTCCTCCAGGATGCCGAAGAGCTCCTCCATGCGCGGGCGGAAGCGCTCCATCACCGGCCCGTTACGGCCGGGCGAACGCATCAGGACCAGGTGCTTGCAGGAGGGCGCCAGGAGCTCGACGGCCGATTCCAGGTCAGCGCGGACCCGGCCCATGTCGACCTTGGGGCGCAGGGTGTCGTTCAGGCCGCCGACGAGGGTCACCACGTCGGCGCCCATGGCGGCGGCCACCGGCGCCTGGTCAGTGGCGATCTGCCCGATCAGCTTGCCGCGGACCGCGAGGTTGGCGTAGCGGAAGCCCGGCTCACGCGCCGCGAGCCGCGCCGCGAGCAGGTCGGCCCAGCCCCGGTAGGAGCCGTCCGGGAGCAGGTCGGACATGCCCTCGGTGAAGGAGTCGCCGACCGCGACGAAACTGGTGTAAGAGGCATTCATCTCCATGGCGGGGTGAATGTTACCGCGCGGTACGGCGGCCCCGCACGGCTGCTGACCGTACGGGACCGCGACCAGGACCAGGACCGGGCCAGGAGCGGGTCAGGAGCGGGTCAGGCGGAGGGCGACCGGCCGAACAGCTCGCGCAGGACGTCCTCCATCGTGACCAGACCGGTCATGGCGCCGTCCTCCCCGAGGACCGCCGCCAGGTGAGTACGGCTGCGCCGCATGGCGGTCAGGACGTCGTCCAGCGGTGTCTCGGCCCGCACCTGTGCGATCGGGCGCAGCGCCGACACAGGGAACGGCTCATCGCGCTCCGCCACGTCGAGAGCGTCCTTGACGTGCAGATAGCCGAGGATCTTGTGCTGAGCGTCGATCACGGGGAAACGGGAGTACCCCGACCGCGCCGACAGCCGCTCCAGCCCGGCGGGCGTGATGCCCTCCCGGGCCGGAACCACGCGGTCCGCGGGCAGCACCACATCGGTGACCGGCCGCCGGCCCAGTCCCAGCGCGTCGTGCAGCCGCTCGCTCGCCCGGTCGTCGATGAGCCCCGCGTCACTGGAGTCCTTGACCATCCGCGCCAGCTCGTCGTTCGAGAAGGTCGCGGTCACCTCGCCCTTCACCTCCACCCGCAGCAGTCGCAGCAGGGCGTTGGCGAAGGCGTTGATCGCGAAGATCGCCGGCCGCAGCGCCCGGGTCAGCGCCACCAGCGGCGGCCCCAGCAGCAGCGCGGTCCGCACCGGCTCGGCCAGCGCCACGTTCTTCGGCACCATCTCGCCGAACAGCATGTGCAGGTAGGTCGCCAGCGCCAGCGCGACCACGAAGGAGACCCCGTGCGCCAGCCCGGACGGCACCCCGAAGAGGTCGAACACGGGAGTCAGCAGATGCGCGATGGCCGGCTCGGCCACCACGCCCAGCACCAGCGTGCACAGCGTGATGCCCAGCTGCGCGGCCGCCATCAGCGCCGACAGGTGCTCCAGGCCCCACAGCACCGCGCGGCCACGCCGGTCGTCCTGGTCGGCGTACGGCTCGATCTGGCTGCGCCGGACCGAGATCATCGCGAACTCCGCGCCGACGAAGAAAGCGTTGACGACCAGCGTCGCGAAGCCGATCAGCAACTGGATCGCGGTCATCGGGCCTCCTCCGTACCTTCGTCGCCGGCGGCTCCGTCCGGCATGCACAGCAGTACGCGCGCGGCCCGCCGCCCACTGGCGTCCACGACGTCCAAGCGCCATCCGCCCAGTTCCAGACTGTCGCCGACGGCCGGGATCCGGCCCAGCTCGGTCGCTATCAGCCCGGCCAGGGTCTCGTACGGCCCGTCCGGCACCCGCAGTCCGATGTGCCGGAGCTGATCGATGCGCGCGGCGCCGTCGGCGGAGTACAAGGTCCGTCCGCGGTCGTCCGTACCGGCCGGGGCCAGGTCGGAGGTCTCGTGCGGGTCGTGCTCGTCGCGCACCTCGCCGACGACCTCCTCGACGATGTCCTCGAGCGTGGCCACTCCGGCCGTGCCGCCGTACTCGTCGATGACCACGGCCATCGTCTGCTTCCCGGACAGCCGGTCCAGCAGCCGGTCCACGGTCAGCGACTCGGGTACGAGCAGCGGCTCGCGCAGGAGCTGTGAGACCGGGTAGCGGCGGCGTTCCTCGGCGGGCAGCGCCAGTACGTCCTTGATGTGGACCGTGCCGACGACGGTGTCGAGGCTGCCCCGGTAGACCGGGAAGCGTGACAGGCCCGTGGCCCTGGTCGCGTTGGCCACGTCCTCGGCGGTGGTCTGCACGTCGAGGGCGGTGACCTGTACGCGCGGGGTCATGACGTTCTCCGCGGTCAGGTCGGCCAGGTTCAGGGTCCGGACGAACAGCTCGGCGGTGTCCTCCTCCAGCGCGCCCGCCTTCGCGGAGTGCCGGGCCAGCGCCATGAGCTCCTGGGGCGTACGGGCGGAGGCCAGCTCCTCGGCGGGCTCCAGGCCGAGGCGCCGGACCAGGTGGTTCGCTGTGGTGTTCAGGTGGCTGATCAGGGGCTTGAAGGCCCGGCTGAACACCCGCTGCATGGTCGCGACCCGCTTGGCGATGGCCAGCGGGGAGGAGATCGCCCAGTTCTTCGGCACCAGCTCGCCGACGACCATCAGGACGACGGTCGACACCACGGTGCCGAGCGCCAGGGCGGCGGAGGAGGCTGCTGCCGAGGACATGCCCATGGCCCGGAACGGGCCCTGGAGCAGGGCGGCGATCGAGGGCTCGGAGATCATGCCGATGACCAGGCCGGTCACGGTGATGCCGAGCTGCGCACCGGAGAGCTGGAACGTGAGACTGCGGACGGCGGTGAGGGCGCTGTCGGCGCCGCGCTCACCGCGCTCGACGGCGCGTTCGAGCCCGCTGCGCTCGACGGTCGTCAGCGAGAACTCGGCCGCCACGAAGACTCCGCAGGCAACACAGAGCAGTAGCGCCACGGCGAGCAGGAGTACTTCGGTCATCGCTCGTTCACCTCCGTCCCATGATCAGTCAGGAGGAGGGGGACCGCGCGATGTCGCGTACGGGGATGTCGGGGACTGGGAGGCTCGCCCATGGGCGGACGCTCACACCTTTCGTTCAAGAGGAACCGTTGCCCCATGGTAAAGGAAAGGCAAAGGTGCTGGATCATTCTTTCGGCGGAGCGTGCGCGGTGATGGGATCCCGCAATGAACGATCTCCACATCGCTCCCGCCGCGGCGGCCGACCTGACCGCCGTCCTGGAGTTCTGGAAGGAAGCGGCCAAGGGCACGAGTTCAGTGACGACCTGCCCGGCGTCACGCGGCTCCACGACCGGGACCCGCAGGCGCTGCTGCTCGCCCGGCGCGACGGAGAACTCGTCGGCACCGTCATCGCCGGATTCGACGGCTGGCGCTGCCACCTCTACCGGCTGGCCGTCCACCCCGGACACCGCAGGCAGGGCATCGGCTCGGCGCTGCTCGCGGCGGCCGAGGAACGGTTCGCGGCGCTGGGCGGGCGGCGGGCGGACGCGATGGTGCGGGGCGGCAACGCGCGGGCGCACGGGGCGTGGGACGCGGCCGGCTATCAGCCCGAGGACACCTGGACGCGCTGGGTCAAACCGCTCAAGGGTTGAGCCCGCACCCGGCCGGACGGCCCCGGCCCGCGCCGGACACCCCTGGGTCGTGTCGTCAAAGTCCCTCCTGGCCGGTGGGGCCCCCTTCGGGCGGCCGGAGCTACTTTGACGACACTCCCTAGTCGCGGGAGCGGCGGGCCGAGCCGATGACGCAGTACGAGGTGGGCAGGGCCGGGCCGCGCTCAGGCATGCGGAAGGCGCGCTGCGACACGATCCGGAAGCCGGCCGCCTCGATCGAGGCGAGCGGGTCGCGCGCGGTGTGGCAGCCCCCGAACAGGCGTGGCCAGATCGTCCGGTCGAGGGCGCGCTGGACGGCGGCCATGCCGGGGCCGGGCGCGAGGCCGTGTTCGAGGAAACGCAGCTCGGCGTCCGGGCGCAGCACCCGGTGGAGTTCGGCCAGGGCGCGGGGAAGGCTTCGCACGGTGCACAGCACGAGGGAGGCGACGGCGACGTCGAAGGCCTCGCTCTTGACCGGAAGCGCCTCCGCCACACCCGGTACGAGGTCCACCGGGACCTCGGCGCGCAGCGCGGCGGACGACGCCAGCCGGCGCAGGCTCCGCTCCGGTTCGACGGCGACCACTTCGGAGACGGCGCGGGGGTAGTGCGCGAAGTTCAGCCCGTTGCCCGCGCCGATCTCGATGACGCGGCCGGACACGCCGTGCAGCAGCTCGCGGCGCAGCTCGGCCATACCGGCGCGGGTCTCGGCGGCGGTGCTGACGCGGGCGTAGAACCGGGCGAAGAGCGGGTGGTGGACCGTATCGGGGGGAGGTGCGGGCATGGCAGGCCTCCGGGCGGCGGATCGGGGCTGGTTCGAGTGCGGTGCGGGTGCCCTGCCGGGCTGTTCCCCGCCCGTACGCGCCCCGAAACCCGCCCTGCCCGCCCGGCCGCTACGCCGGGACCGCGCCGAGGGGCTCGGGTGCCCAGGCGGTCAGGAACGATTCCGCCGACCAGGTGCCGTGCAGGGCCGGCGACAGCCAGCCTGGGGCGGCCGCGCGGAAGCGGGCCGGGTCCAGGCGGCCGGAGCCCTGCGGCACGGCCCCCAGCAGCGGGATCCCGGAGACCTCGGGGAGGTCGGCCAGGTTGCAGCGGGAGGCCAGGTCCGGCGCGGCCGGCCAGCTGCCGACGACCACACCCAGCGGGGTCAGGGCCCGGGCGCGCAGGGCCTCGGCGGTCAGCGCCGTGGAGTTCAGCGTGCCGAGCCCCGCCGGGGCCACCACCAGGACCGGCGCCGACAGCAGCCGGGCCGCGTCGGCCAGGGTGTGGCCGGCCCCGTCGAAGCGTACGAGCAGCCCGCCCGCGCCTTCGACCAGTACGAGGTCGTGCGAGGCGGCCAGCCGCGCCGCCGCTTCCGCGATGTCGGCGGGAGCGAGCGACGGCAGGCCGGACCGCCGGGCAGCCGTGTCCGGGGCCAGGGGCTCGGGGTAGCGGGCCAGTTCCAGCGCGGTCACTGACGGGCCGGCGAGGCGGACGGCCTCGGCCGCGTCCCCGGGCTCGTCCGGGCCGACTCCGGTCTGCGCGGGCTTGAGGACCGCCACCGACCGGCCGGCGGCGACGGCGGCCGCCGCGATCGCCGAGGTGACCACCGTCTTGCCGATTTCCGTGCCCGTACCGGACACGACGAGTACGGACATCTCAGCCTTCCCGGGCCGCCGCGACCACCGCGCGGCCGATGCGGGCCACGTCGTCGTCGCCGGTGATGAACGGGGGCATCGTGTAGATGAGGTCGCGGAACGGGCGCAGCCAGACGCCTTCGCGCACCGCCGCCCGGGTGGCCGCCGCCACGTCGACCTCGTGGGTCAGCTGGACCACGCCGATGGCGCCCAGGACGCGCACGTCCCGGACACCGGGGAGGCCGGTGGCAGGCGCCAGGCCTTCCCGCAGCCCCGCTTCGATGCGCTTGACCTCGCGCGGCCAGTCCTGGCCGAGCAGCAGGTCGATCGAGGCCAGCGCGACCGCCGTGGCGAGCGGGTTGCCCATGAAGGTCGGCCCGTGCGCGAGCACCGGTACGTCGCCCCGCGAGATCCCGTCGGCCACCCGCGCGGTGCACAGCGTCGCCGCCAGCGTGAGGTAGCCGCCGGTCAGCGACTTGCCCAGGCACATCACGTCCGGGGTGATCCCCGCGTGGTCCGCCGCGAAGAGCGCGCCCGTACGGCCGAAGCCGGTCGCGATCTCGTCCAGGATCAGCAGGACCCCGTACTCGTCGCACAGCTCGCGCAGCACCCGCAGATGGTCCGGGTGGTGGAAGCGCATGCCGCCCGCGCCCTGCACCACGGGCTCGACGATCACGGCGGCCAGCTCGTCCGCGTGCGCGGCGATCAGGGTGCGCAGGTGGTCGGCGTACGCCGGGTCCACGGGCGTGTCGAAGCCGCCGGGCGGCGCGTCCGCGAACACCTGCCGCGGCAGATGGCCCTGCCACAGCTCGTGCATCCCGCCCTGGGGGTCGCAGACGGCCATGGGCTGCCAGGTGTCGCCGTGGTAGCCGCCGCGCCAGGTCAGCAGCCGGGTCTTGCCGGACCGCCCCAGGGAGCGCCAGTACTGCAGGCACATCTTGACGGCGACCTCGACGGAGACCGAGCCCGAGTCGGACAGGAAGACGTGTTCCAGGCCGGCCGGGGTGATCTCGACGAGCTTCGCGGCCAGCCGGACGGCGGGCTCATGGGTGAGCCCGCCGAACATCACGTGCGACATCCGGCCGAGCTGGTCGGTCGCGGCCTCGTTCAGCACCGGGTGGTTGTAGCCGTGGATGGCCGACCACCAGGAGGACATGCCGTCGACCAGCTCCTCCTGGCCCTCGGCGGGCGCGGCGAGCCGCAGCCGGACTCCCGAGGCGGAGGCGACGACCAGCGGCTCCTGCCGGCCGGGCATCGGGCCGTACGGGTGCCAGACGTGCTGCCGGTCCAGCGCGAGCAGTTCGGCGGCCGACAGCACGTCGGGCTGGTGGTGCGGGTGGTACTGGTCAGGCATTGGGCGCGAGCTCCGTACCCGCACCGCGGCGGCGTACCGCCACCAGGTCCGGACGTACTTCGCCGGCCTCGGCCTGAGCGGGGGCCGGAGCGGCGGCGGCCGCCGGCTCCGCGTGCCCCGAGCAGCCGCCGCACGCCGAACCGCAGCCCGCCTCGGCCGCGCCGGAGCCCGATCCGCACGGCCCACCCGCATGGGCCGAGGCTGAGGCCGCGGCCGCGACGTCGGAGCGGTGCGCGGGAAGGGTCGTCGTACCGGCGCCCTCCACCTCGAAACCGGCGTCCGCGATCATGTCGAGGTCGGCCTGGCCGGCCTGTCCCTCGCTCGTGAGGTAGTCGCCCAGGAAGATGGAGTTCACCAGGTGCAGGGCCAGCGGCTGCATGGTGCGCAGGTGCACCTCGCGTCCGCCCGCGAGCCGGACCTCGACGTCGGGGCAGACGAACCGCACCATCGCCAGGATGCGCAGGGCGCGCTGCGGGGTGAGGTTCCACTCCTTGGCCAGGGGCGTGCCCTCGAAGGGGATGAGGAAGTTGACCGGGACCGAGTCCGGGTCGAGATCGCGCAGCGAGTAGACGACGTCGACCAGGTCCTCGTCGCTCTCGCCCATGCCCGCGATCAGGCCCGAGCAGGCCGACAGGCCCGCCGCGTGCGCCTTCTGCACGGTGTCGACCCGGTCCGCGTAGGTGTGGGTCTTGGTGATCTGCCCGTACGTGGCCTCGGAGGTGTTGAGGTTGTGGTTGTAGGCATCCGCACCCGCGTCGCGCAGCCGCTCGGCCTGGCCGTCGGAGAGCAGGCCCAGGCAGGCGCAGACCTCGACGCCCTCGTTCTGTTCCTTGATGGCCGCGATCGTCTTGCCGACGCGGTCGACGTCACGGTCCGTCGGACCGCGTCCGCTCGCCACCAGACAGACTCGCTTGGCGCCGCCCGCGACGCCGGCCGCGGCGGCCTCGGAGGCCTCCTCCGGCTTCAGCCACGTGTACTTGAGGATCTCGGCCTTCGATCCCAGACGCTGTGAGCAGTACGAGCAGTCCTCGGGGCAGAGCCCCGACTTGAGGTTGACCAGGTAGTTCAGCTTGACGCGGCGCCCGAACCACTGGCGGCGCACCTTGCCGGCCGCGGCCACCACGTCGAGCAGTTCGTCGTCAGAGGTCGCCAGCACGGCGAGTGCCTCTTCACGGGTCGGCAGCTCGCGCCGCAGTCCCTTTTCCACCAGGGTGTTCAGCAGGTCCATGGGCCCGATCCTGTCCCACACGACCACTCCCGGCCAAGGAGAGAACGGACAACATGGCCGGAACGGAGTGTGTGGATCGCCACATCTGTCCCTCGAGCCACGGCGGCTAGGGTCGAGCAGATCTGTCGACTGCCGACAAAACGCGAGGACCGCCGATGACCCAGCCCACCCCGGAACCCGAGGACGTCTTCGCCTGGATCGACGGCGCGGAGCAGGCCCGTGAGCAGGCAGGACTGGTACGGACCCTGCGCCCGCGGCCGTCGTCCTCGCCGCTCCTGGACCTGGCCAGCAACGACTATCTGGGCCTCTCCCGGCATCCCGAGACCGTACGCGGGGCGCGCGAGGCGGCCGAGCGGTGGGGTGCCGGGGCCACCGGATCGCGCCTCGTCACGGGCACGACCGAGCTTCATGCCGAACTCGAGCGGGAGCTGGCCGCCTTCTGCGGTTTCGAGGCAGCGCTGGTCCTTTCCTCCGGATATGCCGCGAATCTGGCCGCCGTGACCGCGCTGAGCGACCGGGGCACGCTCGTTGTCTCCGACGCCGGGAACCACGCCTCGATCGTCGACGGCTGCCGGCTCTCGCGCGCCGAGATCGCGGTCACCCCGCACGGCGACCCGGACCCGGCCCGCAAGACGCTCGCCGCCCACGAGGGCCGGGCCCTGTTGGTGAGCGACTCGGTCTTCTCCGTGGACGGGGACGCGGCCCCGCTCGCCGCGTACGCCGCCGCCTGCCGGGCCGAGGGCGCGGCCCTGGTCGTGGACGACGCGCACGGACTCGGGGTGCTGGGCGAGGGAGGCCGGGGTGCCCTGCACGCGGCCGGGCTGGCGGGCGCGCCCGGGGTGGTCGCGACGATGACCCTCTCGAAGTCCCTGGGCAGCCAGGGCGGCGTGGTGCTGGGACCGGCCAAGGTCATCCGGCACCTGATCAACACCGCCCGCACCTTCATCTTCGACACCGGACTGGCCCCGGCCGCCGCGGGCGCGGCGCTGGCGAGCCTGCGCCTGCTCCAGCGCGAACCGGAACGCGCCGCCCGCGCCCGCGAGGTGGCCGCCCAGCTGTACGGGCGGCTCACCGCGTCCGGCCTGACCGCGGCCAGGCCGGACGCGGCCGTGGTGTCGGTACGGGCCCCGTCGGCCACGGCGGCACTGCGCTGGGCCGCCGACTGCCGCGAGGCAGGTCTGTCCGTGGGGTGCTTCCGTCCGCCGTCGGTGCCGGACGGCATCTCCCGGCTCCGCTTGACCGCCCGGGCCGATCTCACGGGGGAGGAGATCGAACGGGCCGTCGAAACGATCCTGTGGACCGCTCCGGCGGGAGCCACGGACCGGTAGGCGGCGCTACGGGAGCACGTCCGCCCGTACGGAGGCGAGGAAGCCGTCCCAGACCGGCCCGGTGAAGAGCACGGCCGGGCCGTCCGTCCGCTTGGAGTCGCGGACGGCCAGCAGACCGCCGGTGAGGGCGGCCGCTTCCACACAGTTGTTCATTCCGGTACTGCGGCTGCTCCGCCGCCACCGCGCGCTGTTCAGAAGTCCGCTGGTGGATAAGGGGGTTGCGGACACGGGGGTGCCTCCTTACGCGTCGTCAGCGATTGAGCTGATGAGATCCGACGAGTCCTGGGGCGGGAGGGCATGCGCCTGGATGGTGCGGAACGCGGCGCCGTAAGCCTCTAGGTCTTCCTTCCGCTCCAGATAGAGGCTACTCGTCAAATGGTCGAGTACCACCACATCCAGATCGGCGATGTCCGGAAATGAGAAGATGACGAACGGTCCGGTGAGGCCGAGATGTCCCCCCACACTGAACGGCAGTATCTGGAGCCGCACTTGGGGCAGCCGCGACACCTCCACCAGATGCCTCAGTTGCTCCTCCATCACCCCCGGCCCGCCGATCTGGCGGCGCAGCACCGCCTCGTCCAGTACGGCGCTCAGCTCCAGCGGCGGATCCGCCCGCAGCACCGACTGCCGTGCCAGCCGCACGTCGACCAGCGCGTCCACCTTCGGCTCCGGCAGCCCGCCCAGCGCGGCCCGGGTCACGGCCCGCGCGTAGTCGGTGGTCTGCAACAGGCCGGGCACCACGGACAGTTCGACGGTCCGGGCCGAGCGGGCCCCGGCCTCCAGGCTGATGAAGTCGCGGTACCCCTGGGGCAGCAGACCCCGGTAGTCGTGCCACCACTGGCGGCCCCGCGCCGTGTCGAGGTCCGTGCCGGGACCGGCCGCCGAGGCCCCCAGGGCCTCCAGGAGAGCCCGCTGCTGGGCGCTCACGACATCCCCGTAGGCATCGAGGAGCAGGCGGATGTCCTCCGCCCTGACGCCGCTGCGGCCCGTCTCGATGCGGCTGATTTTCGACTGGTGCCACCCCACGATCCGGGCCACCTCACCGCTGGTGAGCCCGGTACGGTCGCGGAGGGCACGCAGTTCCTCGCCGAGCTTGCGCCGACGCACCGCGGGACCGTGCTGCATACCCGCTCTCCTTCCACCGGCACAGCTCGCACCAGTCTGCCGTCCAAATACGCTCTTCCGTAGCAGAGTTCACCGCATTGGGGGACAGGCATATGCATATCTTGGGGGAACGGCGGAAACGGCGGCACGATGGGTGACACTCTGGCGCTCAGCGTAGATCCGGGACGGTTCCGCCCCGGTGGGAAAGGGACGTCGCCATGGCAGATCAGCAGGAAGCATCCGTCACTCTGCCGAGCGAGCCGGTCTCGGTCGCCGCCGCCCGCCGGTACGTCGCCCAGGTACTGGGCTCATGGGGATTGTCCGAGGACACCGACACCGCCGACAGCGTCCGGCTGATCGTCTCCGAACTCGCCACCAACTCGGTGCAGCACACGTTCGGCAAGTCGCCCACCTTCACCGTCGACGTCCGGCTGGAACGCGAGGAGTGGCTGCGCATCGGGGTGACCGACAGTCACCCCCGCTGGCCCAGGAGGCTCCCCGCCGCCGTGCAGCAGGACAACGGCCGGGGGATGGTCATCATCCGCTGGCTGGCGGCGGAGGCGGGTGGCCGGCTCTCGGTCAGCCCGACCGAGGACGGCGGCAAGACCGTGTGGATCGCGCTGCCCTGGCCGGCCGGCGCTCCCGCCCAGACCGCCCGGGGCTGCTGACCCGGCGCCCCGGGCCCCGCCGCCGGCCCGTTACGCGATGCCGCGCTCCACCGCGCTGCGCTCGATGCACAGCTCGTTGCCCTCCGGGTCGGCGAGGACGACCCACCCCATCACCCCGTCCTCGGCGCGCCGGTCGTCCACGACCCGCGCCCCCAGCCCGACCAGCCGCTCGACGGTCTCGTCCCGGGTTCCCGCGGGCGGCTGGATGTCCAGGTGGACGCGGTTCTTCACGGTCTTGGCGTCCGGCACGCGGATGAACAGGATCCCGGGCACGCCCGGCTGTCCGGACTCCAGCAGGATCTCGTCGTCGCCCTCCACGTCGTCCGGGTGGATCGGGTAGCCGGTCACGGCCGACCAGAACTCGGCGATCTTGTAGGGGTCGAGAGCGTCGAAGGTGATGTGCTGGACAGGATTGAGAAACATGCGTCTCCTCATGAGGGGCCCGTATGCGGATCCGTATACGGAACCACGCGCGCGGGGCCCCGGAGTCGAACCGAGTGACTCCACGAAACGTGGGTTAACTCAACGGAAAAACACGGGCCCTAGCGTGGCGGCCGTGTTCGTCCGCCAATGATCACCCATGATCCGGTAGAGCGGCCCGGCGCGAAGTTGATCCTGTCCCGGAAGCTTGGTGATACGTGTGCAACTGACTCCGCACGAACAAGAGAGACTCCTGATCCATGTGGCCGCCGACGTGGCCGAGCGGCGACGGGCGCGCGGGCTGCGGCTCAACCACCCCGAGGCCATCGCCCTGATCACCTCGCACCTCCTCGAAGGGGCCCGCGACGGGCGCAGCGTGGCCGAACTGATGGCGTCCGGCCGCGCCGTCCTCGGCCGTGACGAGGTCATGGAGGGCATCCCCGAAATGATCCACGACGTCCAGGTCGAGGCGACCTTCCCGGACGGCACCAAGCTCGTCACCGTCCACGACCCGATCGTCTGAGGGGAGTACCCGCGTGATCCCCGGCGAAATCGCCTACGGGGACGGCCCGGTGCGCCTCAACGAGGGCCGTCCCGTCACCCGCCTGACCGTGCTCAACGCCGCCGACCGGCCCGTCCAGGTCGGCTCCCACTACCACTTCGCCGAGGTCAACCCCGGTCTCGACTTCGACCGCCCGGCCGCGCGCGGGCTCCGGCTCAACATCGCCGCCGGCACCGCCGTCCGCTTCGAGCCGGGCATCCCGGTCGCCGTGGAACTCGTACCGCTGGGCGGGCTGCGCACCGTACCGGGACTGCGCGGGGAGACCGGAGGGCCGCTCGATGGCTGAACTCTCCCGCGAGGTGTACGCCGACCTCTTCGGGCCGACGACCGGTGACCGGATCCGGCTGGCCGACACCGACCTCTTCGTCGAGATCGAGCAGGACCTCGGCGGCGGTCCAGGACGCTCGGGCGACGAGGCCGTTTTCGGCGGCGGCAAGGTCATCCGCGAGTCCATGGGCCAGGCGCGCACCACCCGGGCCGAGGGCGCCCCCGACACGGTGATCACCGGGGTCGTGATCCTGGACCACTGGGGCATCGTCAAGGCCGACGTCGGCATCCGCGACGGCAGGATCAGCGCCATCGGCAAGGCGGGCAACCCCGACACGATGGACGGGGTGGACCCCGCACTCGTCATCGGGCCCGAGACGGAGATCATCGCGGGCAACGGGAAGATCGTCACGGCCGGCGCCGTCGACGCCCATGTGCACTTCATCTCCCCGACGATCATCGACGAGGCCCTGGCCTCCGGAATCACCACCCTCGTCGGAGGCGGCACCGGGCCCGCCGAGGGCACCAAGGCCACCACCGTCACGCCCGGACCCTGGCACCTGGCCCGCATGTTCGCGGCGTTGGAGGCCTACCCCGTCAACATCGGCCTGCTCGGCAAGGGCAACACGATGTCCCGCGAGGCCATGCACTCCCAACTGCGCGGCGGAGCACTCGGCTTCAAGATCCATGAGGACTGGGGTGCCACTCCCGCCGTCATCGACGCCTGCCTGAACGTCTGCGACCGGACCGGCGCGCAGCTCGCCATCCACACCGACACCCTCAACGAGGCCGGATTCGTCGGCGACACCCTCGCCGCCATCGCCGGACGGACCATCCACGCCTACCACACCGAGGGCGCGGGCGGCGGGCACGCACCCGACATCATCACCGTGGTCTCCGAGCCCAACGTCCTGCCCAGCTCCACCAACCCCACCCGCCCGCACACCGTCAACACCGTCGAGGAACACCTCGACATGCTGATGGTCTGCCACCACCTCAACCCGGCCGTCCCCGAGGACCTCGCCTTCGCCGAATCCCGGATCAGGCCCTCCACCATCGCCGCCGAGGACATCCTCCACGACCTCGGAGCCATCTCGATCATCTCCTCCGACTCCCAGGCCATGGGCCGCGTCGGCGAGGTCGTCCTGCGCACCTGGCAGACCGCCCACGTGATGAAGAAGCGGCGCGGCTTCCTGCCCGGCGACGGACCCGCCGACAACCACCGGGCCCGCCGCTACGTCGCCAAGTACACGATCAACCCCGCCGTGGCCCAGGGTCTCGCCCGCGACATCGGCTCCGTCGAGCCCGGCAAGCTCGCCGACCTGGTGCTCTGGAGTCCGGCGTTCTTCGGAGTCAAACCCGCTCTGGTCATCAAGGGCGGCCAGATCGCCTACGCGCAGATGGGCGACGCCAACGCCTCCATCCCCACCCCGCAGCCGGTCCTGCCCCGGCCGATGTTCGGCAGCCACGGGCGCGCGCCCGCCCTGAACTCGCTCAACTTCACCGCGCAGGCCGCGCTCGACGACGGGCTGCCCGAAAGGCTCGGTCTCGGCAAGCGGTTCACGGCCATCGAGAGCACCCGCGAGATCAGCAAGACGGACATGAAGAACAACGACGCCATGCCGAGGGTCGAGGTCGACGCCGACACCTTCACCGTCACGATCGACGGCGAGGCCGTGGAACCGGCGCCCGCGGCGGAACTGCCCATGGCACAGAGATACTTCTTGTTTTGAAAGGGCCTCTTCTGATGGACGCGGCCCGATGAGCCTCGCCGCGCTGCTCGTCCTCGCGGACGGCCGCTTCCCCGCCGGGGGCCATGCCCACTCCGGCGGGGCGGAAGCCGCCTGCAAGGCCGGCCGCGTCCACGACGCCGCCACCCTCGCGGACTTCTGCCGGGGACGGCTGCACACCAGCGGGCTCACCGCCGCCGGGCTCGCCGCGGCCGCCGCCCTCGGGATCGACCCGGCGGAACTCGACACCGCCGCCGACGCCCGCACCGCCTCGCCCGCGCTGCGCGCCGCCGGGCGGCGCCTCGGCCGGCAGCTGCTGCGGGCCGCCCGGGCCACCTGGCCCGCCGCCGAACTCGACGCGCTGGCCGCCGCCTTCCCGCGCGGGGCCCACCAGCCCGTGGTGCTCGGGATCACCGCCAGGGCGGCCGGGCTCGGAGCGCTCGACGCCGCGCACGTGGCGGCGTACGAGAGCGTCAGCGGGCCGGCCACCGCGACGGTGCGGCTGCTGGGCCTGGACCCCTTCGAGGCGAGCGGGGTACTGGCCCGGCTGGCCCCCGAACTCGACGCCGTGGCCGCCGGGGCGGCCGCAGCCGCGCTTCGGGCCCGCGCGGAAGGCCTCGACGCCCTGCCCGCCGCTTCCTCACCCCTGCTGGACATCGCCGCCCAGGCCCATGCCGACTGGCCGGTACGCCTCTTCGCCTCCTGAGCGCCCCCGCCGGCCTCCGAACCACCCAAGGAGAACCCCATGCACCTCGACCCCGGCGTCACCTACCCGCAGCGGCACACGCACAGCGCCGACGCCGTACGCGCCGACGGCACGCGCCGCGCCCTGCGGATCGGGCTCGGCGGACCCGTCGGCTCCGGCAAGACGGCCACCGTCGCCGCCCTGTGCCGGGCCCTGCGCGCCGAACTGTCCATGGCCGTGGTCACCAACGACATCTACACCCGGGAGGACGCCGAGTTCCTGCTCCGCGAGGCCGTCCTGCCTCCCGAGCGGATCACGGCCGTCGAGACCGGCGCCTGCCCGCACACCGCCATCCGCGACGACATCTCCGCCAACCTGGAGGCCGTCGAGGAGCTCGAGGAGGCCTTCCAGCAGAGCAGCCCGCTCGACCTGATCCTCGTCGAGTCCGGCGGCGACAACCTGACCGCCACCTTCTCCAGGGGCCTGGTCGACGCCCAGATCTTCGTCATCGACGTGGCCGGCGGCGACGACATCCCGCGCAAGGGCGGCCCCGGTGTCACCACCTCGGACCTGCTCGTCGTCAACAAGACCGACCTCGCCCCCCACGTCGGCTCCGACCTGGACCGGATGGCCCGCGACGCCGCCGAACAGCGCGGTGTGCTGCCCGTCGCCTTCCAGTCCCTGCGCGGCGCCGAGGGCGTGGCCCCGGTGGCCGCGTGGGTGCGCGAGCGGATCGCCGCCTGGGCCACCCGGTGAGTGCCGCGGTGACCAGCGCGCCTCCCGTCACCCCCTCGGCGGCGGGCCTGCGGGCCACCGCCCGGATCGGGGCCGTCGCCGACGGCCGCGGCGGCACCGCCCTGCCGCTGCTGGCCGGGGACGGGCCGCTCGCGCTGCGCCGCACCCGGGGCGAGGGTTCGGAGGCGGGGGTCATGCTGGTCGGCGCGATGAGCGCCCCCCTCGGCGGCGACCACCTCACGGTCGAGGCGAGCGCGGGACCGGGCGCGCGCTTCGCCCTGCGCTCGGCGGCGGCCACCCTGGCCCTGCCCGGCCGGAGCGGCGAGGCCGCGCGGTACGACGTACGGCTGTCCCTGGCCGAGGACGCGGCGGTGCGGTGGCTGCCGGAGCCGCTGGTCTCCGTACGCGGCAGCGACCTGCGGGTGCGCACCCGCGCCGAACTGGCCCCCACCGCACGGCTGCTGCTGCGCGAGGAGCAGGTGCTGGGCCGCACCGGCGAGGTACCCGGCCTGCTGCGAAGCCGCCTCACCGTCACCCGGGGCGGGCGGGCGCTGCTGGACCAGGAGCTGGCCTGCGGCCCCGGCGCACCCGGAGGCTGGGACGGTCCGGCGGGGCTGGCCGGACACCGGGCGCTCGGTCAACTCCTGATCGTCGACCCGGCGTTCGAGGAGGCTCCGCCCGCGGCCGGGGTGCTGGGGGAGTTCGCCGTGCTCACGCCGCTGGCCGGTCCGGCCGTGCTCGTCACCGCCCTGGCCCCGGACGCCCTGCGGCTGCGCGAACTGCTCGACACGGCCTTGAGCGCCTACGGCTGGTGAGCCCCCTCGGGCAGGGGGACGAAGCGGGTACCGCTGAGCGGTACACATCTTCCCGATTATCGGATTGGCAAAGAACACGACCATGCCCTGTAGCCGTCGCTATTCTGCCGATCGTGAGTCAAGGCACCTTGGTCAAGCGGCAGTTCGGACACCGTGCCCGGCTTGCGCTGTCGCCTGCCCAGGTGTTGAAGACCGATGGCCAGGCGCACGCGGCCCGCACGATGTGGAATCTTCTCCACGCGTGGTGGCGGATGATGCCGAAAGAGAAGCGGACTCTTGCGAACGCGGACGCCGCGATCCGTCAGGCCCGCGAGGACATCGACTTCCTGGCCGTCCTTCCCGCGCAGGCGGCGCAAGCGGTGCTCAAGACGTATTTCCAGGCGTGGAAGAACTGCTGGGACGGCCGCGCCGACGCTCCGAACTTCAAGGGCCGGTTCCGCACGGTGATGTCGGTGGACGTCCCACAGGGCCGCGACTTGAACATCACCCGCGTGCATCGCCGCTGGGGCATGGTCAACATTCCCAAGGTGGGCAGGATCCGCTTCCGGTGGACGAAGGACCTGCCCGTGGGCAGGCATGCCAACGCGGAGAACCGGATCACCGGTGCGCGGCTGATCGAGGATGCACTCGGCTGGCACATCGCCTTCCGTGTCCAGACCTTGGAGGCCGAGCCGGAACCCCACCAGGGCCGGGGGTCGGCATCGACGTGGGTGTCACCGTGCCCATCGCTCTCTCGGACGGCGAGACGTACGGGCACGGGGCGTGGCTGACCGATCGGGAGAAGGCGAAGCTCCTGCGTCTGGAGCAGCGCGCCGCGCAGCGCAAGGCACACCGCAGGCCCGGCGAGCGCACCAGCCGCCGACTGCACCGCACCTACGACCAGATCGCTGGACTCCGCGCGAAAGCCAAGCGCCGGGCCCTGGACTGGCAGCATCAGACGACCACCACGATCGCCCGCACGTACGGCACCGTCGTGGTCGAAGCACTCACCATCACGAACATAGTCACCTCGGCCAGGGGGACCATCGAAGAGCCGGGGAGGAACGTCGCCCAGAAGGCTGGGCTGAACCGCTCCATCAGCGGGGAGGCATGGGGGCGGACGGTCGCCATGCTGACGTACAAGACCGCCCAGCATGGTGGCACCCTGCACAAGGTCCCGGCCCCGAACACTTCCCGGCGGTGCTCCGAGTGCGGCTTCATCACGCCCGGCAGTCGGGAGTCCCAGGCCGTGTTCGTGTGCAAGAACCCGGACTGCGGATGGTCAGGCAACGCCGACCACAACGCGGCCCGCAACGTCTTGCACCTGTACCGGATGGGCCTCGCGCTCATCCCGGCTGCCGGGAGGGCAGTCGTCAGGCGCGCACGCCGCGTCAAGCCCGCTGCCGCAAGGTAAGCAGGAATCTCCCGGCTTCAGCCAGGAGAGCACTTCAAGCGACCCTGTTCCCGACCCACGTGCGCCGCATGGTCGCCGACAGCGTGATCGACCCGGACCAGGACAACCTGGTCCAACGCCTGGATGAACCTGCCCTGCGCGACCTGGAAGTCGAAGCAGAGCAGGCCGATCGAGGTCGGTGCCCAGCGCGGTCTGGCGCCGGTGCTCATCGTCCAGTCCGAGCGGGACGCGGCCACGCCGTACGAGGGGGCGCTCTCACTGCACCGCCGCCTCGCCGGCTCGCGCCTGATCACCGAGAAGAACGCGGGCTCGCACGGGGTCACCGGCGTGGTGAACCCCTGCGTCAACACGCGGGTGGACACCTACCTGCTGACCGGCAAGGTCGACGCCCAGGACGTGACGTGCGCCCCGCACGCCACTCCGGTGCCGCCCGCCCCGGCCACCGCGAAGTCGTCGGCCCAGACCCAGGGCGCCGACGCGGGCGCCGGTCTCCCGGCCGCCGTCTTCCCGGCGCAGGAGGAGCTTCCGACCGTCCGTTAAGGGCACGGAGCACGTGGGGGAGGGGGCTCAGCGCATTCCGCGCCGGGCCCTCTTCCGCTTCTTCTCCTCTTCCTCGGCCTTCACCTCGCCCGCGTACCGGTCGACGTACTCCTGGCCGGAGAGGTTGAGGATCGCGTACATGATCTCGTCGGTGACGGCCCGCAGGACCGCCCGCTCGCCCTCCATGCCGGCGTACCGGGAGAAATCCAGCGGCGCCCCGAAGCGGATCGTGACCCGGCGGATCTTGGGGAGCTTCTGGCCGGGCGGCTGGATCTCGAAGGTGCCGACCATCGCGCAGGGCACGACCGGCACCCCCGCGCCGAGGGCCATCGCCGCGACTCCGACCTTGCCCTTGTAGAGCCGCCCGTCGTGCGAGCGCGTGCCCTCCGGGTAGATGCCGAGCAGCTCGTCCTTGGCCAGTACGGCGAGGCCCTCGCGCAGCGCCGCCTGGCCGGCGTCCTTGCCGGAGCGGTCCACCGGGATCTGCCCGGCGCTGCGGAAGAACGCGGCGGTCAGCCGGCCCTTGAGCCCCGGGCCGGTGAAGTACTCGGCCTTCGCCAGGAAGGTGATCCGCCGCTTCAGGATCGCGGGCATCAGGAAGTGGTCGGAGAAGGACAGATGATTGCCCGCGACGATCGCGGCCCCGTGTGCCGGGATGTTCTCCAGCCCCTCGATCCGCGGCCGGAACAGCAGCCGCAGCAGCGGGCCGAGCAACACGTGCTTGAGCAAGTGGTAGAACACCAGGCCGCTCCCGTCGATGCCCCGTTGTCACCGCCATCCTACGGACAGTGAGACGTCCGACAGGAGGGGCGGGGGCAGGCGAAGCCCGACTCCCCGCCGGGGAGTGGCTCAGAGGCTGCGGGAGGCGGCCAGCCCGACGGTCAGCAGCCCCAGCACCACCCAGCCGAACCACAGCCAGCCGTTGCTGCCGATGGCCACGGAGTACGTGGCTACGGCCACCAGGGCGGCGAAGGTCATGACGGCCATCGCCTTAACGGATCCGGTCATGCCCCATGGTGACGCGCGAAGGCGGTCCCGCGCTACTGGCCACGCGCTTGGAGCGAGGCGAGATAGGCGTTGTACGCCGCGAGCTCCTGGTCGCCGTTGCGGTCCTCGGCCCGGTCGGAGCGCTTCGCCGCCCGCTGCTCCGAGTGGTACCACTGGTAGACCAGCGCGATCAGCACCAGGACCGAGGGGATCTCGCTGAAGGCCCAGGCGATGCCGCCGCCCCACTGCTGGTCGAGCAGCGCGTCGATGCCCAGCGAGGCCGGCGGGTTCGCGTACGTCTTGATCATCGGCTCGCTCGCCATCATCAGCGCGATGCCGAAGAAGGCGTGGAAGGGCATGCCCGCGAACAGTTCCAGCATCCGCATCACATAACCGGGACGGTGCGGGCCCGGGTCCACGCCCATGATCGGCCAGAAGAAGACCAGGCCGACGGCGAGGAAGTGGAGCATCATCGCGATGTGCCCGGTCCGGCTGCCCATCAGGAAGTCGAAGACCGGGGTGAAGTACAGCGCGTAGAGGCTGGCGATGAACATGGGGATCGTGAAGGCCGGGTGGGTGATGATCCGCATGTACCGGCTGTGCAGCAGCATCAGCAGCACCTCGCGCGGGCCCTTGTGGCCGCGGGCGGCGGGCGGCACGGCGCGCAGGACCAGCGTCACCGGCGCCCCGAGGAGCAGAAGGATCGGGGTGATCATGCTGATCACCATGTGCTGCACCATGTGCACGCTGAACATGACCATGCCGTAGTCGTTCAGCTTGGTGCACATCACCAGGATCACGGTCAGCACGCCGAGCGTGAAGGCGACGGTCCGGCCCAGGGGCCAGGAGTCCCCGCGCCGGCGCAGCCGCAGCACGCCCCACCCGTAGAGGGCGAGGGCCAGCAGCGAGCCGAACAGGAAGAAGGAGTCGAAGGAGAACTCCAGCCCGCGCCCGAGAGTGAACGGCGGCAGGTCCATCTCCATGTCCATGCCGTGCCCGCTGTGATCCATCTGTTCACTCCCTTGACCGTGGTGCCCCACCACAGTAGTGCGGCCCCCGGACGCGATCGTGTCCGGGGGCCGCACTCAGAAGGGGGGAAACATCACAGAACGTTCTGCGCCTCGCTGTAGCGCGCGTTCGGAACCGTCTTGAGGGTCGAGGTCGCCTCGGCGAGCGGGACCATCACGATGTCCGTGCCGCGCAGCGCCGTCAGCATGCCGAACTCGCGCCGGTGCGCGGCCTCCACCGCGTGCCAGCCGAAGCGGGTGGCGAGGACCCGGTCGTACGCGGTGGGCGTGCCGCCGCGCTGGACGTGGCCCAGGATGACCGGACGGGCCTCCTTGCCGAGGCGCTGCTCCAGCTCGACGGCGAGCCGGTTGCCGATGCCGGCGAACCGCTCGTGGCCGTACACGTCCGTGCCGCCGTCCTCGAAGGCCATCGAACCCTCGGCCGGCTTGGCGCCCTCGGCGACCACGACGATCGCGAACCGCTTGCCCGCCGAGAACCGCTCGCCGACGATCGCCGTCAGCTCGTCGATGTCGAAGGGGCGTTCCGGCACGACGATCGCGTGCGCGCCGGCCGCCATGCCCGAGTGCAGGGCGATCCACCCGGTGTGGCGGCCCATGACCTCGACGACCATCACGCGCTGGTGCGACTCGGCGGTGGTCTTCAGCCGGTCCAGGGCCTCGGTGGCCACGCCGACGGCCGTGTCGAAACCGAAGGTCACATCGGTCGACGCGATGTCGTTGTCGATGGTCTTCGGCACGCCGACGATCGGCAGCCCGCCCTGCGAGAGCAGGTTGGCGGCCTTCAGGGTGCCCTCGCCGCCGATCGGGATGATCGCGTCCAGACCGAGGTCCGCCACATGTCCGCGCGCCCGCTCCACGCCGTCGCGCAGATGCGCGGGCTGGACGCGGGAGGAACCGAGGATCGTGCCGCCGCGCGCCAGGATGCCGCTCACGTCGTCGAGGTCGAGCTTGCGGTAGTCGCACTCCAGCAGGCCCCGCCAGCCGTCGTGGAAGCCGATGACCTCGTCACCGTGGTCGACGACGGCGCGGTGCACGACGGAGCGGATGACGGCATTGAGGCCGGGGCAGTCGCCTCCGGAAGTGAGCACACCAATGCGCATGGCAGGAAGAACCTTTGCAACGTGGGCCGACGACCGGACCACGTCGTCCGGTTGGAACTGGACGTCAGCCTACAAGCGGATCCGCAGTGGACTGAACCATCCTCCACATGCTGGTCATGTCAATCGTACGAAGACACCTCGACGGCGCCGGCCCGGACTCCCCGAGGGGAATCCGGGCCGGAAGGCCGTGCGGCGCGGCGGGGAAGCGCGCGTTACGCGGGCTGCGTGGCCGCGGCGATGCGCTCCGCGCGCAGCGCCTCGTACCAGCGGTCGTCTATGGCCGGCAGCGCGTTCACGTCGAGGGCCAGCTTGAGCAGCAGGTCCGCGATCAGCGGGTTGCGGGCCATGACCGGGCCGTGCATGTACGTACCGAAGACCGTGTCGTTGTACGCGCCTTCGGTGCCGTCACCGGTGCCGTTGCCGCGGCCGAGCCGGGTGCGGGCGAACGGCTTGGCCGTGGGGCCGAGGTGGGTGACGCCCTGGTGGTTCTCGAAGCCCGTCAGGGGCGGCAGGCCCAGGCGCGGGTCGATGTCGGCCAGTACGTCGCCGACGCACCGCTCGCCCTCACCGCGCACGGTGACGACGTCCAGCAGGCCGAGGCCCTGCTGGCGCTCGCCCACGTCGTTGACGAACTCCTGGCCGAGGATCTGGTAGCCGGCGCAGACGGAGAAGACGATCGCCCCGTTCGAGACGGCCCGCTCCAGACCACCGTCGCGCAGCAGGCGTTCGGCGGCCAGCCGCTGCGGCCGGTCCTCACCGCCACCGATCAGGTAGATGTCGCCGGAGGTGGGGATCGGCTGGTCGCTGCGCACGTCCACGCGCTGCACGTCCAGGCCGCGCTGGCGCGCCCGGCGTTCCACCACGAGGGCGTTGCCCTGGTCTCCGTACGTGCTGAGCAGGTCGGGGTAGACCCACACCAGACGCAGGCTGTTGTCGCTCATGCTCTTGTCCTTTATGGGTACTAGTTGCCGACGCGGCGGCGCACGTCCTGGAAGGCGGTGTAGTTGGCGATCAGCTCGATCTGTCCGGGCGGCGCGAGCTGCACGGCCTCGTCGAGGGTCTCGCACACCCGGAAGTCCAGGCCCGCGACCTCGAGGCGGACCGCGAGGTCCAGCTTGCGGTCACCGATCACGAAGATCGGGTGGCCCGCCAGGCGCGGGTAGTCCACGTCCCACAGCCAGGAGGTGTCGGTGCCGTCGGCACCGCGCGCGTTCACCGAGAGGATCACCGGCGTCGGCGGCGGATCGATCAGGGAAAACGTTTCGAGCCAGCCCGCCGGGTTCTTGGCGAGCAGCAGCCGCAGCTCGCGGCCCTGGAAGCTCACCACGTCGTAGCGGCCGGCGACGGCCTGCACCTGGTACATGCGCTCCAGCGCGACCTGCGGCGGCACGCCGAACACGGCGGCCACGGCGGCCGAGGTGGCGGCGTTCGCCTTGTTGGCGCGGCCCGGCAGCTGGAGGTGGATCGGCCACGCCGAACCGTGCGGGTCCAGCACGTGGTCGCCGGAGAGCACCCAGCTCGGGGCGGGGCGGCGGAAACCGCACTCGCCGCAGAACCAGTCGTCGCCCGGGCGCTGCATGACGCCACCGCAGGAGGGGCACGACCAGGCGTCGTCCTTCCACTCCTGGCCGGCGGCGACCCACACGACGTTCTGCGAGGACGACGCCGACCACACGATCAGCGGGTCGTCGCAGTTCGCGATGATGACGGCCTTTGAGCCCGAGAGGCCCTCGCGCCACTTCTCCGCGAGCATGCGGGTCTCGGCGGCGCGGTCCAGCTGGTCCCGGGAGAGGTTCAGCAGGGCGATCACCTTGGGGGTGACGTCCCGGGCCACTCCGGCCAGGTACTTCTCGTCGACCTCGATGACGCCGTACTTGGCGTCCGAGCCTCCGGCGAGAGCGGAGGTGATGCCCGCGGGCATGTTCGCGCCCAGCGCGTTGGAGACGACCGGACCGCTGGCCCGCAGGGCCTCCGCGATCAGGCGGGTCGTCGTGGTCTTGCCGTTCGTCGCGGAGACGAGGACGACATCGAGATGCTGCGCCAGCGCGCCGAGAAGATCGGGGTCCAGCCTGAGTGCGACCTTGCCACCGATCACCGATCCGCTTCCGCGTCCCGCGGCCCGCGACACCGCCGCCGCGGCCTTGCCCGCCGTCACGGCCAGCTTGGCCCGCGGCGAAAGCGGCTCCGTGTTGCCTGCCATCGTCCCTTGTCCTCCTTGCGTCGGTCGGCCCCAGCCTATCCAGTACCGGCCGGGGCCTTGACCGCGGCGCCCCAGGTCCGCCGCGGATCTCCTCATATGTTCGCCCGTCGTACTCTTACGGCCATGCGACAGCGCCCCATCCCCGGGACCACCGGACTCGTCCGCACCATGAGCCTGTTGGGTGATCCGGTGCTCCACTCGCCCTGCGCGGAGGTCACCGCCTTCGGCCCGGACCTCGACCGGCTCGTCGAGGACATGTTCGCGACGATGTACGCCGCCGAGGGCGTCGGCCTCGCGGCGAACCAGGTCGGCGTCGGGCAGCGGGTCTTCGTCTACGACTGCCCCGACGACGAGGACGTCCGCCACGTCGGGCACATCGTCAACCCGCGTCTGGTGGCGGCCGACGGGGACGAGTTCCGCGGCCCCGAGGGCTGTCTGTCACTGCCCGGCCTGGAGGCGGGCACCGTCCGCTTCGACCGGGCGGTCGTCGAAGGGGTCACCTCCGACGGGGCGCCGGTACGGATCGAGGGCACCGGGTTCTTCGCCCGCTGCCTCCAGCACGAGTGCGACCACCTCGACGGCACGGTCTACGCGGACCGGGTGACGGGGCTGCGCGCGCGCCGGCTGCGGCGGGCGATCCGCCGGGCGCCCTGGAGCGCGTAACCGCGGCTGGCGCGGTGTCAGAAACCGGGCCCGTCCGCCCGGTTGCCCGCGGTGCCCAGCCGGCCCCAGAGCAGATCGGTGAGGCCCGCGACCAGCTCGGCGCGCTCGCACGGACGCTCGCCGAGCCACCAGTCCCCGGCGGCGTGCATCATGCCGACGATGCCGTGTCCCCAGATCCGGGCGAGGCGTTCGCCGCCCGGTCCCAGGTCGACGCGTTCGCCGACCACCTGGGCCAGTTCCTCGCCGAGCCGGCGCAGCAGCGGGGCCGAGTGCAGGCCGACGTCGAAGCCGCGCTCGGTGCTGTGCGAGTCCTCGGCGGGGTGCATGAGGAAGCGGTACACCTGCGGGCGGGCCTCGATGGCGGCCAGGTAGGTGTCGAGGGTGGCCTCCACCCGGCGGCGGCGCTCCGCCGGGGCGTCGAGCGCGGCCCGCAGCGAGTCGAGCAGGGCGTCGGTGTGGCGTACGGCGAGTGCCTGGTAGAGGCCCGCCTTGTCGCCGAAATGGCGGTAGAGGATGGGCTTCGTGATGCCCGCCTCGGCCGCGATGGCGTTCATGGAAGCCTTGGGGCCGTCCCGGAGCACGACGCGGTCGGCCGCCTCGAGCAGTTCCCGCCGGCGGCGTTCGGCCGCTCCCGGCTCGCCGGCCTGCTGAGTGGTCTGCATGACGTGTTTCTCTCCCCGCCCTTGCGATGTGCGTGACGCCCACGCAACGTAACACCCCGCACACCCCCGGGATCGAATCGGCGGAGCTTGACAGTGCTTACCGGCCGGTAACAGACTGTGGCCCTTGTTCATGTTACCGGCAGTAACCGGCACAGTGGTTATTGCCGAGTCGCCACGTGAGACAGCTGGAGGGGACATGGCGGAGTTCACCATGGAGCTCAACGACGACCAGAAGCAGGTGCGCGACTGGATCCACGGCTTCGCCGCCGACGTGATCCGGCCCGCGGCCGCGGAATGGGACGAGCGCGAAGAGACTCCGTGGCCCGTCATCCAGGAGGCCGCGAAGGTCGGCATCTACTCCCTGGACTTCTACGCCCAGCAGTTCTTCGACCCGACCGGCCTCGGCGTCCCCATGGCGATGGAGGAACTCTTCTGGGGCGACGCCGGCATCGGGCTGTCCATCGTCGGCACCGGCCTCGCGGCCATCGGGGTCCTCTCCAACGGCACCGAGGAGCAGATCGGCACCTGGACCCCGCAGATGTACGGCGACCCGACCGACGTCAAGGTCGCCGCCTTCTGCTCCTCCGAGCCGGACGCCGGATCGGACGTCGGCGCGATGCGCACCCGGGCCGTCTACGACCAGGCGAAGGACGAATGGGTCCTCAACGGCACCAAGACCTGGGTGACCAACGGCGGCATCGCCAACGTCCACGTCGTCGTCGCCGTGGTCGACCCGGAGCTCGAAACGAAGGGGCACGCCTCGTTCATCGTGCCGCCGAACACGCCGGGGCTGTCGCAGGGCCAGAAGTTCAAGAAGCACGGCATCCGGGCCTCGCACACCGCCGAGGTGGTCCTGGAGGACTGCCGGATCCCCGGCTCCTGCCTGCTGGGCGGCAAGGAGAAGCTCGACGAGCGGCTCGCGCGGGCCAGGGAGCGGGCCCGCGGCGGCGGTGGCGGCGAGAGGGTCAAGAACGCCGCCATGGCCACCTTCGAGGCGTCGCGGCCGGCCGTCGGCGCGATGGCCGTCGGCACGGCGCGGGCGGCGTACGAGGTGGCCCTCGACTACGCCAAGACCCGGACCCAGTTCGGCCGCCCCATCATCGACAACCAGGGCGTGGCCTTCCAGCTCGCCGACATGCGGACTCAGATCGACGCGGCCCGGCTGCTCGTGTGGCGGGCGTCCTGGATGGCGGTCGCCGGCAGGCCGTTCACCTCGGCGGAGGGGTCGATGTCCAAGCTCTTCGCGAGCGAGACGGCCAAGAAGGTCACCGCCCAGGCGGTGCAGATCCTCGGCGGGAACGGCTTCACGCGGGAGTACCCGGTGGAGCGGATGCACCGGGACAGCGCGATCTACACGATCTTCGAGGGGACGAGCGAGATCCAGCGCTTGGTGATCGCACGCACGCTCTCCGGCATGCCGATCCGCTAGCCGCGGTTTTCCCCGGGCCGGGGCCTGCGCCCCGGCTCCCCGCCGCCCGGCTCCGGGCCTGCGGCCCGTGCGGGACCCGCTCCGGTGTGCGGCCGTCGGGTCGGACGGCTCCGGGCCTGTAGCCCCGTGCCGCACCGGTCCGGGCGTGGGCCGGGATCAGCGGCTCGGGGCCTGCGGCCCGTGCCGGGCCGATTCGGTCTGGGCCTGTCGGCCCGCGCTCCGGGCCGCGGCCCAAGGCGACCCGGTTCGCGGCTGCGGGCTGTGCCCAGGCCTACGGCCCATGGCCCGTCTCGGGCGGCTCCGGGGTGCGGCCCGTGCCGGTCTGGGCCTGTCGGCCCGTGCTCCGCGGCCCAAGGCGACCCGGTTCGCGGCTGCGGGCTGTGGTCTGGGCCTATGGCCCCGGCCCGTGCCGGCCGGGTCGGGCTGGGCCTGGTGGGCCGTTCTCCGGGCCGGGGGCCAAGGCGAGCCGGTTCGGGGCTGTGGTCCGGGTCTACGGCCCCGGGCGTGCTGGGCCGGGTTTGGGTCCGTGGGTCGCGCTTCGGGGGTGGTGCGGTCCGGGACGGGGCGCTTCGGGCCGGGCGGACGCCCCGGGGGCCGTGGCCGCGCCGGGCCCTGCCGTCCCCGGGTCGGGTGGGGTCGGTGTGTTCCTGCTCTCGTTCGGGGTGGGCTTCGTGGGGCCGCGCCCCCGTGGGCCAGGGGCTCTCCGGGGGAGAATGATCCGGATCGCGGGCATGAGCGGATCGTAACCGGGCATACACACGGTGAACTGGACCGCGGATATGGGTTCCGTCCGGGGGTGGCGATCAGCAATACTCACCGCCATCGTGGATCGCGGATTCGACCGGGTGACCACCGGCCCTCCCGCCCCACTCTGCGAGGAGGTGCGCCATGTGCTCTCACCAGCCCCCCTGCCCGACCGCCGACAGCGCCGATCACGACGCCGCCCGCACCGTGGCCTTCCGCCCCGAACAGGGCTGGAGCCTGCTGTGCAACGGGGCCGTGGTCTTCGACGACACCGGTGAACTGCTCCCCGACGGCCGCACGGTGGAACCTCGCCGCCTGGCCCAGGTCTGAGCGAGGAGGCAGCATGCGCCAGCAGCTGATCCGCAAGCCCGTCCCCAAGCCCGCGCCCCGAGACCTGGACCTGCGCACCCCGTCGGGCAGACCACTGCCGTACTGACGGGACGTGCCCCACCGGCCCGGAATCAGCCGGTGGGCGCCGCCGCGCCGCCCAGGAACGCCGTCTCGTACGCCTCGTCCCCGATCGCCGCCCGGGCCTGCCGTTCGCCCCGGTCCCGCAGGGCCGTGAGGGAGGGCGCGCCGCCCATCTGCGGTCTGCCCACCGTGCGCCACCACGCGTGCCCGGCGCCGAGCAGCCGCGCGGCCAGTTCCCCGTCGCCCAGCGCAGCCACCGCCGCCGCGAGCAGGTCCAGGCCGAGCGCGATGCCGAAGCGGTCGCCCAGCAGTCGCTTGCCGGACAGCATGGCCCGTACGTGCCGGGCGGCCTCGCCGTGCTGGCCGAGCCCGAGCGCGGCGACGGCCAGGATGTAGTCCGCGTAGGCCCGCAGCCAGCGCTCGCCCAGTTCCGCGCACGCCTCGCGCAGCCCGCGCGCCTCCTCCGTCGCCTCCTCGAAGCGCCCGAGATCGCACAGCGCGTATCCGCTGGCCAGCCGGCACAGCAGCCAGCCGGCGCCGCTGGTCCGGCCCCCGTGGCCCGCCCGCCCCCGGGGCCCCGCCAGCGCGAGCGCCGCCGTGGCGTTCCCCGGCATCAGGACCGAGACCGCCAGCAGGTAGGCCGCGCGCAGCTCCCCTTCCGGATCGGCGAGGCCGGCCGTGGCCCGCGTGCACCGCTCGCCGAGTTCCCGGGCGGTGTCCATGTCGCCCTGGAGCAGCGCCGTCAGTCCCAGCGCCCACAGGGCCCGGGCGTGGGCGGCCCCGGTGTGCGGGGCCTCGAGCAGGGCCCGCTCGAGGAAGCCCCGTCCCTCGTGGACGTGACCGCACGAGAACCAGAAGAACCACAGCGCCCCGGCCATCTCCAGCGCCGCCGTGGGGTCCGAGCCGAGCAGGTGCTCCAGGGCCGTGCGCACCTGCGGGTGCTCCCCGGTCATCCTGCGGTACCAGTCCACCTGCCCGGGGCCCAGCCAGCCCTGCTCGGCGGCCTCGCAGAGCGCCGCGTACCAGTGCGCGTGCCGGTCCGCGACCGTCGGCGTCTCGCCGAGCTCCGCCAGCCAGTCGTGGCCGAACTCGCGGATCGTGTCCAGCATCACGTAGCGGGCTCCCGCCCCCCGTTCCTCGGAGCGGCGTACGACGGACTTCGCGACCAGGCCCTCGAGCACCCGCTCCACCCGGGAGGCGGGTAGCGGGCCGCCGGAACACACAGCCCGGGCGGCGGCCACGTCGAAGTCCCCGGTGAACACCGACAGCCGGGCCCACAGCAGCCGTTCCACGGGCTCGCACAGCTCGTGGCTCCAGCCGATCGTGGTGCGCATCGTCCGGTGCCGGGGTGGCAGCGCGGCGCGGCTGTCGGACAGGCGGGTGTCGGTCAGGCGGGTGTCGGTCAGTACGGCGAACCGCGCGCTCAGCTTCTGCGCCATCTCTTCCAGCGTCCACAGCCGCATCCGCGCGCCGGCGAGCTCCAGGGCGAGCGGGATGCCGTCCAGGCGGCGGCACACCTCGGCCGCGAGCTCGGCGTGCCCGGGATCCGTGAACGCCTCGGCGGCCTCGGGCTTCGCGGCGAGGGCGCGGGCGCGGAAGAGGACGAGGGCGTCGCTGTCGGGTCCCTCGACGGGCAGTGGGCGGACTTCGAGGACCGTCTCGCCGGGGGAGCCGAGCCGTTCCCGGGAGGTGACCAGTACCGTCAGGCGGGGGGCGGACTGCAGGAGTTCGCCCAGCAGGTGCCGGACCTCGGCGACGAGGTGCTCGCAGGTGTCGAGGACGAGCAGGAGTTCCTTGTCGGCCATCCACGCGCACAGTTCCTCGTCGAGGGGGTGCACGGAGTGATCGGCGAGGCCGACCGCGTGGGCGACGGTCGTGGTGAGCAGTTCCGGATCGCGCAGCGGTGAGAGTTCCACCCACCAGACCCCGTCGGGCCGGGCCTGGCGAGGGTCGGCGGCGGCCCGCAGGGCGAGGCGGGACTTGCCGACACCGCCCACCCCGGTCAGGGTGACCAGCCTGCGTTCCCGCAACAGGTCGTCGAGCGAGGCGAGTTCACTCGCGCGGCCGACGAAGCTCGTGGCGGCGGCCGGCGGTAGGTTTCCGCGCACGGCGCGAGCGTCCGGCGTGGGTTCGCCGCACGCGGAGTCTGTCTGATTGTCGTTGACCGAGTACTCACCGAACACGGATGTATTGTGCGCGATCTTCCTCCGCGACAGTGCCGTTCGGGCAAGTTCGGGCAAGTTCCAGCCAGTTCGGCCGTCGGCCCGCCGCCTCAGCCGGGCAGTACGAGGCGCTGCTCGGCGCAGAACGCGCCCCAGTTGCCGTCCGGCAGCCGGGCACGCAGCTTCAGGGTCCAGGCGGTACCGGCCGGTTCGGTCGCGGTGAGCCGGTACCCGACCCGCCCCCGCGGTACCGCGCCCGCGCCGAACTGGATCACGGTGACCGGCTGTCCATTGACGTAGAGCTGGTACTCGGTGGTCGCGCGGCCGGTGTCCGGGGCGCTCCAGGACAGCTCGACCGCGCCGGGAGAGGCCGTTGCCGTGAACGCGCCGGGCGCGGTCCCCGGGCCCCGGCCGGGGTCGGGCGGGGTGGTCACGACCACCGCCGGGCCGTCGGGGGAGGAGTTGTCGGAACCGTCCCGGGCCCGGACGGTGAAGGTGTAGGCGGTGCCCGGCTGGAGTCCGGTGAGGGTGGTGCCGGTCTCATCGGGACCGGCCGTGTGGATCCGGACGCCGCCCTGGTGGACGTCGTACGCCGTCACGCCCACGTCGTCCGTCGCCGGGGCCCAGCTCAGCCGGACCGCGTGGGGTCCCTCCGCCCGGCCCGTGGTGGCCGGCGGAGCGGCGGGTGCCTGGCGGTCCTCGGCCCGGGCGGCCGGGGTGGTGGCGCGGGCTTCCGCGCTGAGGGGGGAGCGGTTCCCGGCGGCGTCCTCGGCGCGGACGGTGAAGGCGTAGGCCGTCCGCGGGGCGAGGCCGGTGATGTCCACCATCGTCTTGTCGGCCGCCAGGTCCCGGACGAGCTGCCCGTTCTGGAACACCTGGTACCCGGTGACTCCGTCGGCGGTCGCGGCCGCCTCCCACATCACGTGCACGGAACTGGCGCTGCCCGCCCGGGCGGTGAGCCCGGCCGGGGCGTGCGGGGGCTCGGTGTCGGCCGCCGCGCAGGCCGCCAGGGCCGTGAGGGCCAGGCAGAGGGCGAGCACCCTCGGCAGGGGGCGTGGCGGAGCGGTGCGTCGCACGGGCCTTCCCTCCGCCCCCTCGTAAAGCGCGTAAAGGTCTAGACATTTATGGCACGGGCGCCGGAGGCCCGGCAAGGCCCGTGCGGACCGGGTTCGCCGGCTTCCGATCATATCTGGCATTATTGCGACCTCTTTGCAATAACGGATGATCGCGAACAGGGATGTGCAGAGCATGACGGCCCGGACAGCACGGGGAGTGGCCGCTACGACGCTGGCCGCCGCCCTCATCACGGGCGTGGCGGCCTGTTCCCAGCCGGCGGGAGCCGGGGGCGGAGCGGGGGACGCCGGGTACTCGGCGGTCGTCGGCATCGCGACCGAACCGGAAAGCCTGAGCCCGCTCCTGGGCTACGGCAAGGACGGCAACTCCAAGATCTTCGACGGGCTGCTCACCCACGACGCCGACATGCGGCTGCGGCCCGCGCTGGCCGAGGCCCTGCCGGAGGTCTCCGCGGACGGGCGCACGTACACGTACAAGCTGCGCCAGGGCGTGAAGTTCAGCGACGGAGCGCCCTTCTCCGCCAAGGACGTCGTCTTCACGTACGCGACGATCCTCGACGCGAGGACGAACAACGCGTCGAAGACCGAGCTGGACGCGATCGAGAGCGTCGTGGCGCAGGGGGAGGACCGGGTCGTCTTCACGCTGAAGTACCCCTACGCGCCCTTCGCGGAGCGCACCGTGCTGCCGATCGCCCCCGAGCACGTCGCGGGGAAGCAGGACGTCAACAGCGGCGACTTCACGACCCGGCCCGTCGGCACAGGCCCCTACCTGCTCACCGGCTGGTCCAAGGGCGAGAAGCTCAGCTTCAAGGCCAACCCTTCGTACTGGGGCGGCGAGCCCGCGGTGAAGAAGTTCACCATGGCCGTCATCAAGGACGACGACGTGCGCGCCACCCGCCTGCGCTCCGGTGAGCTGGACGCGGCGATCCTGCCCCCGAACCTCGCCAGGGGCTTCAAGGAGGACAAGGCGCGCAGGATCTACGCCGCCAAGACCTTCGACTACCGCACGGTGACTCTGCCGACACATAACAAGGTCACCGGTGACATTGCAGTGCGACAGGCGCTGGACATCGCCGTGAACCGCGGCGCCATGGTCGACCAGCTCCTGGACGGCGCGGGCAAGGCCGCGCACGGCCCGGTCCCCACCGACAGCCCGTGGTTCACGGCCGGCACGGAGCGCCCGTACGACCTCGACAAGGCGAAAAAGATCCTCGACGACGCCGGCTGGAAGGCCGGCGAGGACGGCGTCCGTGCCAAGGACGGGGTCCGTGCCTCCTTCCCGCTCTGGTACACCTCCGGCGACAAGATCCGCCAGGACCACGCGCTGGCCTTCGCCTCCGACGCCAAGAAGGCGGGCATCGAGATCAAGACCGAGGCCGGGACCTGGGAGGTCATCGAGCCGCGGATGAAGACGGACGCCGTCCTCGCGGGCGGCGGCTCCCCCGCCGACCCGGACTTCGACCAGTACCTGCTGCTGACCTCCTCACTCGCGGGCGACGGCTTCAACAACATGGCCTGGTACGACAACCCGGTCGTCGACCGGGCCCTGGCCGACGGCCGCCAGAGCGCCGACCCGGCCGCCCGCAAGGCCGCCTACGACACCGTGCAGCGTGAGCTCGTGAAGAACCCGGGCTACGTCTTCCTCACCCACATCGACCACCTCTACGTCGTGGGAGACCGGTGGGACGGCCCCAGCACCCAGGTCGAGCCGCACGACCACGGCCTCGGCTCCGGCCCGTGGTGGAACGTCGAGAACTGGAAGCCGAAGCAGAAGTGAGCCGGAACCAGTGACCCACCGCTCCGCCCGCCTCCCCTGGGGGTCGATGGCGCGCATGGCCGGACGGCGGACCCTGTTCGCCGCCCCGGTCCTGCTCGTCGTCACCTTCGGGGTCTTCGCCGTCGCCGCACTGTCCCCCTTCGACCCCGTCAAGGCATACGCCGGCGCCGCGGGCCTCACCGCCTCGCAGGCCGAACTCGACCAGCTCCGGGCCAACCTCGCGGTGGACGAGCCGCTGGTGGCGCGCTGGTGGGAGTGGCTCACCTCGGCGCTCACCGGCGACCTCGGGACCTCCTCCGTCATGCGCCAGCCCGTGGCCGACGTCATCGCCGGACGCCTGGGATGGTCGGCGCTGCTCGCGCTCTGCGCCTTCGCGGTGGCCGTACTGCTGGGCACCGGGCTCGGAGTGCTCGCCGCGCGGCGCCAGGGCGGGCCGCTGGACCGGGCCGTGTCCGGCCTCGCGTACACCCTGGAGGCCGCTCCCGCCTTCTGGCTGGGCCTGCTGGCCATCTGGTTCTTCTCCGTCCGCCTGGGCGTACTGCCCTCCGGCGGGCTGACCGACGCCGCCAGCGACACGGTCACCTTCGGCCAGGTCGCCTCCCACCTCGTGCTGCCCGCGCTGGTCCTGGGCGTCTCCCAACTGCCCTGGTTCTTCCTCTACGTGCGACAGGGCGTGGCCGACGCGCTGGAGGAGGACCCCGTACGGGGAGCGCGCGCCCGGGGCGTGGCCGAGCGGAGGGTCCTGCTGGGCCACGCGCTGCGCTCCGGCATGCTCCCGATGCTGACGCTCATCGGCTCCCGGGTGCCGGAGCTGATCACCGGCGCGCTCCTGGTGGAGACCGTGTTCAGCTGGCCGGGCATCGCGGCGGCCACCGTCCAGGCGGCCACCTCGGTGGACTTCCCGCTGCTGGCGGCGCTGACGGTACTGGCCACGGCGGCGGTGCTGGCCGGGAACCTGCTGTCCGACCTGCTCTACGGGCTGGCGGACCCCAGGGTGGGCTTCGATGGCTGACGCCCGTGACTCCCGTGACGCCCTGAGGACGGCGCACACCGCGGTCACCTGGACCTCCCGCGGCCCGGCCCGGCGGCGCTCGACGCGGACCCTGCGCGTACGCACCTGCGCGGCCGTCGTCCTCGTGATCGCCCTGGCGGTCCTCCTCGTGCCCCCGCTGGCCCAGCTCGACCAGCAGGCCGTCGACCTCGCGGCGAAACTCCGGCCGCCCTCCTGGGCCCACCCCTTCGGCACCGACGACGTCGGCCGCGACCTGCTGCTGCGCTGCGTCTACGGGCTGCGCGTCTCGCTGCTGGTCGGCCTGGTGGCGGCCCTGGTGGCCAGCGTCATCGGCACCGTGGTCGGCGCGGCCGCCGGGGCGCTGGGCGGCTGGACCGACCGGCTCGTCATGCGCGCCGTGGACACCCTGTCGTCCATCCCGCACCTGCTGCTGGGCATCTTCATCGTCGCCATGTTCCGGCCCGGCGTCTGGCCGGTCGTGGTGTCGGTCGCGCTGACCCACTGGCTGTCCACGGCCCGGATCGTACGCGCCGAGGTGCTCTCCCTGCGCGGGCGCCCGTACGTGGACGCGGCCGTCTCGGGCGGCGCCTCGCGCCTGCGCGTGACCGTGCGCCACCTGATCCCGGGGGTGCTGCCGCAGGCCGGGCTGGCGGCGGTGCTGATGATCCCGCACGCCATGTGGCACGAGTCGGCCCTGTCCTTCCTGGGCCTCGGGCTGCCCTCCCACCAGGCCAGCCTCGGCAACCTCGTACAGACCGCCCGGGGTTCGCTGCTCGCGGGCGACTGGTGGCCGACCCTCTTCCCCGGCCTGCTGCTGATCGTCCCGACGCTGGCGATCGCCGGGCTCGCCGGTGCCTGGCGCGACCGGCTCAATCCCCGCCGCCGCTCGGAGCTGACCCTGTGACCCCGCCCGTCCCCGTCCCCGTCCCCGCCGCCCCGCCGGCCGCCCTGCCCGTACTCCGCGTGGACGGGCTCTCGGTCCGGTTCCGGATGCGTGCGGGCCGTTACGTCGAGGCCGTCACCGACGCCACCTTCCGGCTCGGCCCCGGCGAGTGCCTCGCCCTCGTCGGCGAGAGCGGCTGCGGCAAGTCCGTCCTCGCCTCCGCCCTGCTCGGCCTGCTCCCGGGCAATGCCGAGACCGCCGGGTCGGCCCGCCTCGCCGACGGCCTCGACCTGCTCGCCGCCGACGAGGCGACCCTCGCCCGTACCGTACGGGGCCGCCGCGTCGGCCTCGTCCCGCAGAGCCCGGCCGCGCACCTCACCCCGGTCCGCACCATCCGGTCCCAGCTGGAGGAGACGGTCCGGGAACTGACCCGCCCCGCCAAGGCGGAACTGCGCAAGGCCGCCGAGGCGGCGGCGGAGCGGGCAGCCTTCCCCGCGGACCACCTCGACCGCTACCCCCACGAGCTCTCCGGCGGCCTCGCCCAGCGCGCCGCCACCGCCCTCGCGCTCGTCGGGGACGCCGGGCTGCTCCTCGCCGACGAGCCGACCACCGGCCTCGACCGGGACCTCGTCCACCGCACCGTCGACGAACTGCGCGCCCACACGCGGGACGTCGGCCGCGCCCTGCTGATGATCACCCACGACCTCGCCGCCGCCCAGCGGATCGCCGACACCGTCGCCGTCATGTACGCCGGGCGGATCGTTGAACTCGCCCCCGCCGCAGCCTTCTTCGGCGCGCCCGGCCCCCGACACCCCTACGCCCGGGGCCTGCTCGACGCCCTGCCCGAACGCGCCTTCACCCCCGTCCCCGGCGCCCCGCCCGAGCTGGGCGCGCTCCCGCCCGGCTGCGCCTTCGCCGCCCGCTGCGCCCTGGCCGACCCGGCCTGCCGGGCGGGGCGGCCGCCGCTCAGTGAAGGAGTGGCCTGCCACCATGCTTGAGCTCAAGGGCATCACCGCCGGTTACGACCACCGCAGCCCCGTCGTACGGGACGCCCACCTCACGCTGCACCCCGGCGAGGCCCTCGGCCTGCTCGGGCCCAGCGGCTGCGGCAAATCCACCCTGGCCCGCGTCGCCGCCCTGCTGCACCGGCCCGAGCGGGGGACCGTGCTCCTCGACGGCCGCGCCGTCACCGGCTTCCGGCACCGGGCCCCGCGCTCCCTGCGTACCGAAGTCGGCGTCGTCTTCCAGCAGCCCCGCCTCGCCGCCGACCCCCGCCTGCGGCTGCACGACCTCGTCGCGGAACCCCTCCGCGCCACGGGGCGGCGCCAGGAAGCGGACGCAGCCGTCGCCGAACTGGCCGAACGGGTCGGTCTCGGCGCGGACCTCCTCGCCCGGCGTCCCCACGAGGTCAGCGACGGCCAGCTGCAACGCGCTTGCCTGGCACGGGCGCTGGTGCTGCGGCCGCGCTGGCTGGTCTGCGACGAGATGACCGCGATGCTGGACGCCTCGACGACGGCTGCCCTGGTCGCGGTGGTCGAGGAGTACCGCGCCGACACCGGCGCCGGGCTCCTCGCGGTGGGCCACGATCCGGTACTGCTCACCCGCTGGTGCGACCGTACGACGCACTGGAACGACATCGCGGGCAGGGGAGCGGCAGCGGCTGTTGCGCCTTCGTGAATCATCCGGCTCGGCCCTGGACTCCTCGGGCCGGCTGACCTAGCGTCCGATGGCGGCGGTGTGCCGGACGTGATGTCCACGGGGCGGACGAGGTGGCCGGATGTTCGCAAGGGCGCTGAACTGTGCCGCCGTACCCGCACTCGCCGCCCTGGCGGTGATCTACGGGACCACCTCGGACACGGCCGGGGAGATTCCGAACACCCCCGGCCACCGCCTGGTCAGCCCGTACGAAGGCAAGCCGGCCGCCGCCCTCCCGCTGCCCGGAGAGGCCCCGCCGCAGCACCCCTTCCTCGCGCCCAACGGCCGCAGCGGCATGCACTCCGACGCGGCCGGCAGCGCCACGTACCCCTGGTCCGGACCGCTCGGCAAGAACCCACAGGTCACCAGCGCGAAGATCGCCGCCCTCGGAGGCGAGTGCGCCACCGCCACCTTCGACGCGGGCGGCCGGCTGGTCACCGTGTGCGGCACGTTCTCCGGCTTCAAGGTCAAGCTCCTGGAGCCCCGTACGCTCGCCACGCTCGCGGAGTACCAGCTCCCGCAGAGGTCTTCGACGGTCGAGGCGATCACCTCGCTCGACTTCACCAAGATCGTCAAGGACACCTCGGGCGGCGCCTACTTCTACCTGGACGACCAGGACAGGGCGGTGCTCGCCGACTCCCGCCAGCACATCCTGCGGCTCGCCCACACGCAAAGCCCGGACGGCAGCTGGAAGTTCACGGTCGAGAACGACTGGGACCTCACCGGCCATGTGCCGCACGACTGCGTCAGCTGGACCAACCTGTGGCCGAGCGGCACCTGTGATCCCGTCACCTCCGTGATGCCCGACTGGAACGGTCGCATCTGGTGGGTCACCCGCCAGGGCCGCGTCGGCACCGTGGACCCGCTGACCGCGCGGATCCGCTCCGTCCGGCTGGAGGGGGAGGAGATCCAGAACTCCTTCTCGGTCGCCGAGGACGGCGTGTCCATCGTCACCGACCACGCCCTCTACAGCTTCCGCGCCGCCGCCGACGGTACCCCCGAGGCGCAGTGGCGCCAGACCTACGACCGCGGTACGGGCACCAAGCCCGGCTCCGTGAACCAGGGTTCGGGCACCACCCCCGACCTTTTCGGCGACGGTTACGTCGCCATCACCGACAACGCCGACGACCGGATGAACGTCCTCGTCTACCGGCGGGGTGTGGACGTCCCCGCGGACCAGCGGCTCGTGTGCGAGGTGCCCGTCTTCGGCGCGGGCGCCTCGACCACCGACAACTCGCTGATCACCTGGGGCAACAGCATCGTCGTCGAGAACAACTACGGCTACGAGAACCCCACGTCGCTGCTGTTCGGCAGATCGGTGGTCGGCGGCGTCAGCCGCATCGACGTCCGCGCCGACGGCAGCGGCTGCGACACCGTGTGGGAGAGCGGCATCCGCTCGCCCTCCACGGTGCCCAAGCTCTCCACCGCGAACGGGCTTCTCTACTTCTACGAGAAGGAGCCCCACTTCTGGGGCGTCGACGCCTGGTACCTCACCGCGGTGGACTTCCGCACCGGTGAGCCCCGCTGGCGCACCCTGACCGGAACGGGGCCGCTGTACGACAACAACTGGGCGCCGGTCACCCTCGGCCCCGACGGCACGGCGTACGTGGGCGTGTTCAACGGCATCGTCGCGGTCCGCGACGGCGGCTGAGGCGGCTTTCCTACGGCGTGCCGCCCCCCGGGCAGGCGTCGCTGCGGCTGCCCGGGGGGAGGAGTCGGCGCTCGGGCTCGGTGAACGTCCGGTCGGCCAGGGCGCAGGCGCGCTCCCGCCATTTCTCCGGATCCAGGGGCAGCACGTCCAGGGACGAGCCCTCGGACCAGGCGAGGCGGGTGCCGTCCGCCGACCAGTCTCCGGTGGCGCCGTATCCCGGTGTGAAGTGGTACTTCTCGGCGCCGCGCGCCACGTCCCAGAAGGTGAAGGTGCCCACCGTGCCCACCGTGCTCAGCGTGTCCGGCGAAGGGAATCCGTTCAGCCACTGGACGCCCTGGTGAGTGAGGGTCCTGTTCCAGCCCTTCCGGTCCATGTCCCAGATGCGGACCTGTCCGGAGCCGGTGAGGACCGCCAGCTGCTGACCCGTCTGGTCGAATGACATCTGGCGGATGGGGCCCAGGTTCTTGGTGGAGATGGTGTGGGCCGCCTCCCCCTTCTCGAAGTCCCACAGGAGTATCTGCTCCCCCACAGCCGCCCGTACGGCGGCCTGTGGGTGGCCGGGGCGGGCCACGCCGAAGGTCGTCGCGGCGGCGTTCGACAGGTCGGCCGGCTCCTGCGCCGGCGGCTGGTAGATCCGGCCGGCCCGTGCACCGGTCCGCAGGTCCCAGCGGGACACATAGGAGACCGCCGAGATCATGGCGTGATCGTTGTCGTCGAACCCCATGTTGACCCAGGCAGGGGTGCGGCCGGTGCGGCTGTCCGGGCCCGCCGGGTCGATACCCGGGGGACTGGGCAGGTCGATCCGGCGGGCTTCGGCGAGTGCGGCGGCTCCGCCCGGCGGTTTCAGGTCCCACACGAGCACCCCGAGGCCGTCCGCCGTGATGGTCAGCAGGCGCTTCCCGTCCGGGCTGAACATCGGGTACAACCGCGCCAGTGGCGCCGACGGCCGCACTGCCGCAAGCTGCCGCCGGGTCTCCAGGTCCCACAGGCGCAGGCCCTGGCCGTCCGCGTCGACGCTGGCGACCAGGCCGTGGTCGACGTCCACGGTCCGGATCAGGCTCGTGAGCATGGCGCTGTCGAACTCGGTCGGCGCGGGCACCCGCGCGACGACGAGCGTGCCGCCCGAGCTGACGGCGACCTTCATCGCGTCCGGGGGACCGGCGAGGCTGACGGCCGGCGGCCGGCTCGCGCCCGCGATGGCTTCGTCCTGCTGCGTGGGGGCGGGCAGGTCGAGGGTGGCGGGCCGCCCCTCCTGGAGGTCCAGCACCAGAAAGCGGAACCGGCCCAGCCGTGCGCCGAACCGCTGCGCGGGATTGATCAGGAAGCGTCCCGTACGGTCGAGCCGGGGCACGTACAGCGGGCACACCAGCGCCAACTGGCTCGTGCTGTACTGCTTCCTGACCTTCGGCTGCCCGGCCAGGTCCCACACCTGGAGGACCCCGTCCGCCGTACAGCGCACGAGGGTGCCGCCGTCACCGCTGACCGTCACCGTGCCGGTCTCCTGGCTGCCCCAGGGTTCCTCGTCGCGGCGGCCGTCGGCCAGCTCCCAGCGCACCAGTCGGCCGTTCGTCCCCACGGCCGCACCCTCCTGGACGATCCGGCCGATCACGGCGGTGCCGCCGGGCCCGAACCAGGCCTGGGCAACGGTCCAGCCGGCGGGCGGGTCGAGGCGGGCGCCGACGCGCTCGCCGCTCGCCGCCTCCCATACCGAGACGCCCTCACCCGGGATCGCGGCGAGCAGGCGCTGTCCGCCGGCGTCGAAGCGGAGGTCGGTGGCCGCACGGGCGTTCTCGCGGGACTGCTCGAAGCCGCGCAGATTGACCGTACGGAAGCTTCCGTCCGCCACACGGACGCCCACGATCAGGCCGCCCATGGTGGAGGCGGTGGCCGCAGTGCGGCCGTCGGGCGAGGCCGTGACCATGCGCGTGGACTCCGTGATGCCCTTGAGTCGCGGTGGCCCAGTGCCCAGGTCGGCGCCGAGGACGTCGCCGTTCGCGAGGCCGATGGTGAGGCGGCTGCCGTCCTCGGACATGACGGCGTCGCGCACGTCGCCCCGTCCCTCCAGCACGATCTGCTCGACGTGGCGCAGCCGCAGGTACTGCTCGAACAGGGCCGTCTCCGCCTCGTTGCCCGGGGCCGTGCGGTAGGCGGCGCTGCTCAGCAGGGCAGAGGTGGCGAGCGAGATGTCGTCGAGCCGGCCCGCCATGGCCGCCAGCTGCGGGGACGCCGCGCGGCGCAGGTCGGCGTCGAGCGCGTCGTTCGCCCGGTACAGCAGCCCGGAGGCGATGACGGCGACGACCATGAGCACACTCAGGGCGGCGATGGCCGCGCCCTTGATCCTGCGATCCCGCTGTCTCTTCGCCGCCTGCGCGGCGCGCTGTTCCAGGCAGGCGTCGAGGAACTCCGTCTCCCGCGCCGAGAGTTCCTCCCGGCGCACGTCCGTCTGCGCGACGGCGGCGTCCAGCGGCTCGCCCCTCAGCAATTGGTCCCGGGCGCATCCCGTGTCGTGCCAGCGTTCCAGGTCCCGGCGGAACCCGGCCCGCCAGGTGAGGAACTCCCGGTTCTCCGCCACCTGCCGGGCGAGGGTGGGCCAGGCGCCGATGAGCGCCTCGTGCGCGAGCTCGACGCTCTGGCCGTGCTCCGGATCCCCGCCGAGGACCAGGATCCGCCGCTCCGCGAGCCATCCGGCGATCCGCCACCGCTCCTCCCCGGCCTCGGCCCGGCTCAGCACGGCGCGCAGTGGAGCCTCGCCTCCCGGCAGGAGCCTGACGAGCGCCGTGAGCAGGCGCAGCGCCTCGTCCCGGTCGGCCTCCGTGACGCAGGCCTGCCAGGCGGCCTCGGCGTGTCGGCCGAGGGCGCCCCGGACCCCGCCGATCTCCTCGTACGAGGTGAACCTGAGCCGTCCCATGGCCTGTTCGTCCCACAGGCGCGCCAGGAGGAAGCCCAGCAGCGGCAGGGCGCCGGGCTCGTCGCCGGCGTCGTCCAGCATCCGGGAGACCAGGCCGGGGTCGTACGACACGGACGCGATGCCCGCGAGGGGGCGCAGGATCACCTCGGACAGCTGTCCGCGGGTCATGGGCAGCAGCGGGCGTACGGCGGCCCGCTCCAGGGCCGGGCCGAGGACGGTATGGGTCAGGGCCGCCTCCAGGAAGTCGGCCCGCAGCGTCACCAGCACCCGCAGCCCCGGCGGATGCGGGGCGGGGAAGAGCAGTTCCGCCGTGTCGTCGTCCGTACGTTCCCGGTCGGCCGGCAGCGCCTCGGCCTGGTCCAGTACGACGAGGAAGCGGCGGGACGGGTCGCCGAGGGCCAGGCGCGCGGCGGCCACCAGGCCGTGGCGCGCCAGCGAGTCCTCAAGGTCGCGCAGCGCCGCGGCCCGTGGTCCGCCGCGCAGGTCCGGATGCGCGAGCCGGGCGAGTTCGGCTGCGAGAGCCGTGCGGATGGGGAGCCCCTCGGCGGCCCGCAGGACGAGCACCTCGTGCCCCCGGGCGCGCAGCCGGGGAGCCACCCCGGCCAGGGCGAGCGAGGATTTGCCGCAGCCCGACGGCCCGACGAGGGCCACGTACGGCCGCGGGCCGCTCTCCAGCAGGGCGGCGACCTCGTCGGCCTCGGCGTCCCGCCCGAAGTAGACGGACGCGTCCGCCTCCTGGAAGGGGACCAGGCCGCGGAAGGGCGAGGCGGGGTTGAGGACGGGTCCGAGCGCCGGTATCTCCGCGATCAGGGTCGCGGTGGGGATCATGAAGCTCTGCTGCGCTCCGGAGAGCTGGGCGGCCACGACCATCCCGACGACGGCCCCGGCCTCCTCGTCCCAGACGGGGCTGCCGCTGAAGCCTTTGTCCACGGGGACGCCCTGCTGGTCGGCGCCCGAGAGCTGCACCCAGTTCTCCGCGGTCCAGCCGCGCAGCCGGCCCGCGTGCCAGACACCGCCCGGGAACCTCAGGGGGAACCCCGCGACGCGCACGGGGTGCTCCCACACGCTTGCCGGCGTGGCCATGGCCAGGGCAGCCGCGCCCGGGACCGGCTCCGGCAGTCGCAGCACGGCGATGTCCCCGGTGCCGTCCGTCCGCAGCGGAACCCAGTGCGCCACCTCGGCCCCGGCCCGCCCGGCGCGGCCGGACAGGGGCCTGTCGAGGGTCAGGGCGGTGCTGGGGGCCAGTACCTGCGTGTGCGGCAGTCGCAGTGCGTCCGCGACGACGTGGGCGCAGGTCACCACGAGGTCCGGGGCGACGAGGAAGCCGACGCCGCCGACCGTGCCGTCCGGGCCGGCGACGCGGACGATGGCGGAGGCCAGCGCGGCGTCCGCGTGCGGGGCGGGGCCTTCGGCGGCGGATGTCATCCCGGCCTCCTAGGAGACGGCCTCGTCGGCGCCCTGCGGGGGCTGGGAGTTCCACGTCAGGGTCACCGAGAAGTTGGCCTGCGTCGCGGTGCTCGCGATGACGATGTCGGCCTCGGCCGACAGGGACACACCGAACTCCAGCGAGATCTCGTCCGGCGGGTGGACGAGACCGCTCAGCCGCCCCACGAAACTGTCCGCGACCGGCCGGATGCTGTCGACCATCTCGCCGAACGACCGCGACGCACGCGCCACGGAACCACTGCCGCGCCCGACGCGCGCCAGTGATTCGTCCACCTCGCGGATCTGCACCCGCAGCACCCCGTCGCCGCCGTCTCCCAGCGGTACCTCGACCGTGCGTACCTCGTTGCCCATGCCCGACCCATCCTCCCCGTAGCCCCCACCGGCTCGGCCGTACGGTCAACTCTTGCATTGGGTAGGGGAGTCAGGGCAAGGGTGGTGGCCGGACGGCGTCAGGGATGGCCGAAACCGACCGGCGCGGCCGCGGCCCGGCGTACGGCTTGCGCTACACGGCCGTCTCCAGTTCCCGTTCCCGCTCCTTTTCGCGACCGTGCCCGGCCGTGAGCTGCGCGCGGGCGAGGCTCGCCTCCAGTTCGTCCAGGGCGAGGCGGGCCGCGACGATCCGCTCCCGGACCTCCCCGGCGGGGTCGGTGGCGTTCTCCGCCCGGTCCCGGGCCCGCGTGTCCTCCTCCTCCATCTCCCGGGCTTCGTCGAGGGAGTTGAGCACCACCCCGATCAGTACGTTGACCAGTACGAACGAGGCGAGCAGCGCGTAGGAGGCGTAGTAGACGATGCTGAGCCGGGAGATCTCCAGCCCGGCCCGGACGGCGTCGGTCAGGCCGTCGAGGGTGGTGAGCAGGAAGAGGGTGAGCGCCGCCCGTCCGATCGAGCCGTAGTGCTGCGGGTCGGACTCGGCGAAGCAGACCCAGCCGACCATGGCGTACACGTACAGCACCAGCGCGCCGACGAACAGGAAGCTGGCGGTGCCGGGCAGGCTGCGGCCGACCGCGAGCAGCAGGATGCGCAGGTGGGGCAGGAAACGGGCGCTGCGCAGCACCCGGGCCAGCCGCAGCAGCCGCAGCACGGTGGTGTTCTCGCGCAGCAGCGGCACGAAGGCCGAACCCACGATCAGCAGGTCGAAGACGTTCCATGGGTCGCGGAAGAATGCTTTCGGCCGATCGGCGTACGCGCCCATGCGGAGCAGGATTTCCAGGGTGAACAGGGTCAGGCAGCACTCGTCGGCGATCCGCAGTGCCTGCTTGTAGTGCTCGGCCAGGCCGCTGTACGTCTCGGCCCCCATCAGCCCCGCGTTGAGCAGGATGACGACGAAGACGGCCAGCCCGAAGGACGGGTCCTCGGTGATCCGCCGGCAACGCTCTGCCAGTCTCCTTCGGCCGCGTCCGGCCTGCTCCCGGTCCGTCATGTCGCTCCTCGTACTCGTATCGGCGTCGGTCGGACCGGCGCGCGCGGGGGCACGCACTCCGGTCCGCCCTTCTAACGCCGTACAGCCGAACGAGTTTCAGATGGATCGACACCCCGGACCGCCCCGCCCGCGACCGGCATCGGGATCTCGAAGTGGACGGTCCCGTAGCCGCCGTGTTCACCCGTCGTGCGGGCGTCGCAGACCTCGGTGGCGAGGCTGCGCCAGAACGCCTCCGCGCCGGGGACGTCCACGTTGGTGTGGAGGTAGATGCTCTCGTAGCCGGGAACGCCGGCGGCGAACTCGCACGCCGTACGGACCATGGCGCGGGCCAGTCCGTGGCGGCGGTGGTCGGGGCGTACGTACACCCGCAGGAGCTGCGCCGTGCGCCCCGAGGGGTAGCGCTCGGCCAGGGCGCGCGGGTGCGGCGGGTGGGCGGGGCCCCGGGAGTGCAGGGCGGTGGTGCCCACCACCTCGTCGCCGAGAACGGCCACCACGAGGGTGTGGCGCGGGTGGGCGAGGTAGGTGGCGTGGATGTCCACCGTGTCGGCGTGCCAGCGGGGCACGTATCCGTAGCCGAACTCCCGGTAGAAGGTGTCGAGCATGACGCTCCGCGCGCCGGGCACGTCCTCGGCCCCGGCATGCCTCACCCGGTACGGGCCGATGTCTAGATCGTCTCGTTTCACGAGCGGCACGGTACCGGAAATTTGTCCTGTTGGAAATGAAAACGATTTCAGATAACGTCTGCTCGGCTCCTGTTCTCCAGGAGTCGTGGACGCGGTCTGAGAGGAAGTTCCGTGGGACATCTGCTGGTTGTCGAGAGCTGGGTGGGGTCGATGAGCAGGCTGCTGCCCCGGGCGATTCGCGAAGGCGGACACGAGTTCACCTTCGTCACGAGGGATCTGCACCACTACCTGCGCGGCGTCGGGCACGCCGAGGGGCCGCACCCGCTGCTCGCGGCGCGAAACATCCTGACCGTCGACACGAACGACATGGACGCGCTGCTGCCCCACCTGGAGCGGCTGCACGCGGTGCTCGCCTTCGACGGGGTCGTCTCCTCCTGCGACTACTACCTGCCGGCGGTCGCCCGTACGGCCGAACGCCTCGGCCTGCCCGGCCCGGCACCCGACGCCGTCGAGGCGGCCTGCCGCAAGGACCTGACCCGGCGCGTGCTGGGCGAGGCCGGGATCCCGGGGCCCCGCTTCGCGGTCTGCGGGGACGCGGCGCAGGCGGTGGCCGCCGCCCGGGAGATCGGCTACCCGCTGGTCGTCAAACCCGTGGACCTGTGCGCCGGGATGCTGGTGCGGGAGGTACGCGACGAGCGGGAACTGGACCTCGCCTGCCGGGCCCTGACGGATTTTCCGGTCAACGCGCGCGGGCAGGACCGTATGCCGGTCTTCCTCCTCGAGGAGTTCCTCACCGGTCCCGAGGTCAGCGTCGAGACCGTCTCCTTCGCCGGCGCCACGCACGTCGTGGGCGTCACCGACAAGAGCATCGGCGGGGCGCCCGCCTTCATCGAGACGGGGCACATGTTCCCGGCGGGCACCTCCGCCGCACAGGCGCAGGCCGCCGCCGACACCGCCGTGGCGGCGATCAAGGCCCTCGGACTGGACCACGTGGTCTGCCACACCGAGATCAAGCTGACGCCCGAGGGCCCCAAGGTGGTCGAGGTCAACCCCCGCCCGGCGGGCAACCGGATCACCGAACTGGTCCGCCACGTCACGGGCGTCGACCTCGCCGCCGCCTGTGTGGACGTCGCCCTCGGCGCCGTACCCGACCTCGCGCCGCGCGCGACCGGAGTGCACAGCGCCGCCATCGCCTTCCTGCTCCCCGAGGCCTCCGGCACCCTGACCGCCATCGAGGGGGCGGACCTGGTCCGCGAACAGCCCGAGGTACTGGAACTGACCCTCGCCGAGCCGGGCCGCACCGTACGCGCCGCGACCAGCAACAACGAATACCTCGGCCACATCATGACCGCCGACACCGAGGGCGGCGGCGCCCGCGAGGCCGCCGAGCGGCTGCTCGCACACCTGCGGGTCCACTGCGAGGACCCCTCGGCGGTGCCCGCATGAGCGCGCCCACCCTCAACGGGCCCACGCTGGACGGCCCCACGTCCGAGGAGCCCGCCGTCCGCAGCGTCGACCAGCTCTTCGAGCACGTCCGCGCCGGAGCCTACGGATCCGACCCCGCCCACGAGCGCATCGCCCTCGCCTTCACCACCACCCAGGCCGTGCGCCACGAAGGCCGCTCCGGCGGCTACCGCAACGAGGTCCTCAGCCTGCGCCTGGCCGCCGCCGTCGGGTCCTGCGCCGTCGAGCCCGGCAGCCTGCCCGCCGCCGCCCTCGACGACTGCGTCGGCGCCACCGTGGCCGACCTCCTCGACCACCCCCTGCTGCCGGTGCGGATCGCCGCACTGGACGCCTACCTGGCACACGTACGCCCGCACACCCCCGCCCACGGAGCGCGCCCCTGCGCGTTGCCCGCAGGCAGCTCCCTGCACCGCTCCCGCGCCCGGGCCCGCGCCGTCGTCGACCTGCTGCCCGACACCGGACCGCGGCGGGTGCTCGTCGTCGGCGTCGTCAACTCCCTGCTGGAACAGCTGCGGGCGCGCGGCGCCGGGTACGTGCCCTGCGACCTCAAGGGCGGCGCCACCGAGTGGGGCGAGCCCGTGCGGACGGACGCCCTCGCGGAGCTGGAGCACTGCGACGCGGTCCTCGCCTCCGGCATGACGCTGGGCAACGGCAGTTTCCAGCCGCTGCTGGACCACGCCGCCACCACCGGCAAGCCCCTCGTGATGTTCGCCCAGACCGGCAGCGCCATCCTGCCGAGATTCCTCGGGTCCGGGGTCGGCGCCGTGTCCGCCGAGCCCTACCCGTTCTTCTGGCTCGACGGCGGCCCCGGAGTCATCCACCGCTACGGAGGCGCCCGATGACCACCGCACCCCTGACCACCGCATCCCTGACCACGGCCGCCCTGACCACCGCACCGTTGGCCTCGGCGCCCCCGCTGCCCCGGCAGTTCGCCGAGGCCGCCGCCAACCCCGACCTGCTGCCGCTCGCCGGCGGCACCCCGATCGCCCGCATCCGCACCGAACTGCCCTACGCCCACCCCGGGTTCTGGGCCAAGCTCGAATGCCTCGGCGCCGGGGGCATGAAGGCCCGCGCCGCCCTGTCCATGCTCCGCGGCGCCCGGCGGCGCGGCGAGCTGCGCCCCGGCGCCCCGGTGGTCGAATCGACCTCCGGCACGCTCGGCATCGGCCTCGCCTTCGCCGGGCAGGCGCTCGGCCACCCCGTCGTCCTCGTCGGCGACGCCGAACTCGAACCGTCCATGCGCCAGTTGCTGCACACCTACGGCGCCCGGCTGGAGCTCGTCGAGCGGCCTGCCGCCGAAGGGGGCTGGCAGGCCGCCCGCATCGCCCGGCTGCGCGAGGTGCTGGGCCGGATGCCCGACGCCTACTGGCCCGACCAGTACAACAACCCCGACAACGCCGCCGGTTACCTGCCGATGGCCGCCGAACTCGCCGCCCAGCTCGACCACCTGGACATCCTGGTGTGCAGCGTCGGCACCGGCGGCCACAGCGCCGGGCTCATCGGCCCGCTGCGCCGCCGCTGGCCGCGCATGAAGGTGATCGGTGTCGACTCCGTCGGCTCCGCCATCTTCGGCCAGCCCGCCCGCCCCCGCCTGATGCGCGGGCTCGGCAGCAGCATCCACCCCCGCAACGTCGCCCACCACGCCTTCGACGAGGTGCACTGGGTGGGCCCCGCCGAGGCGGTCGACGCCTGCCGCAGGCTCGCCCGTACCAGCTTCGTCAGCGGCGGCTGGAGCACCGGCGCCGTCGCCCTCGTCTCCGCCTGGGCGGCCCGGGTGGAAGCCGGGGCCGTCGTGGCGACCGTCTTCCCCGACGGCCCCCACCGCTACCTCGGCACGGTCTACGACGACGACTTCTGCCACACCCACGGCCTCGACCGCGCCGAACTCGCGGTCCGCCCCCTGGAGATCCGCCATCCGCAGGCCGCCGAGGCCGTCGGCTGGGCCCGCTGCCGCACCGTCGTCGACCCGACGCGTGCGACCGCGACCGCCACCGCCGCGACCGTCCGGGGAGGCGCCGCGTGAAGCTCACCTGGCAGACCACGGAACTGGAACTGGCCGAGCCGCTGCGCATCTCCCGCTCCGTCATGGCCCGCCGCGACGCCGTCTGGGTCACCGTCGAACACGGCGGCCTGCGCGGCTGGGGCGAGGCCGTCAGCAGCGACTACCTCGGCCTGCCCACCAGCCGGATCGTCCGGAACCTGGCCGCCGTCCGCCCCGCCGTCGAACGCCTCCCCGACCCGGAGACCGCATGGGAGGACCCCGACGTCGCCGATGCCTGGCCGGAGCTGCCCGCCGGGGTCAACGCCGCGCTCGAAGCCGCCCTCCTCGACCTGGTCGGCAAGCGCGCCGGCCGCTCCGCCCACGAACTGCTGGGCACCGACACCCCGCCGGCCGCCGCGACCACCTGTACGATCGGCATCGTCGAGCCCGTACGGGCCGCCGCCCAGGCGGCCCGGCTGGCGATGAGCGGCTTCACCGTCCTCAAGGTCAAAGCGGGATCCCCCGACCCGGCCGAGGACCTCGCCCGGGTCGAAGCCGTACGCACCGGCGCCCCCGAGGCGGGCCTGCTCCTCGACCCCAACGGCGCCTGGACCGCCCGCCAGGCCCTCGACCTGCTCCCGCGCTTCCACGCCCTCGGTGTCACCGCCGTGGAACAGCCCATCCCGCCGGGCCGCCCCGACGCGCTCGCCCGCGTCGCGAAGGAGTCGCCCGTCCCGGTCATCGCCGACGAGGACGCCGTCTCCTACGAGGACGCCGCCGCCCTCGCCGGACTCGTCCACGGCGTCAACGTCAAGCTCGCCAAGTGCGGCGGCGTACGGGCCGCCCTGCGCATCCACGAAGCCCTGCGCGGCAGCGGCACCGAGCTCATGCTCGGCTGCCTCACCGCCAGTTCGCTCGGCATCGCCCCCGCCGTGCACCTGGCCGACCGGGCCCGCTGGGTCGACCTCGACGGACACCTGCTGCTCGCCGACGACCCCTGGAGCGGCATCGGCGGCGCGGACGGGACCGTACGCCCCTCCGGCCGGGCCGGCCTGGGCGTGAGACGGACCGCCGGGGAGGCCGCCCGGTGAAAACCCTGGCCGCCGTACGGAGCTTCCCGCTCGCCGTACGCCTCCTGCTCGTCAACCAGCTCGGCGTCAACACCGGCTTCTACCTGCTCATCCCCTACCTCGCCACCCACCTCTCCGACGACCTCGGGCTCTCGGCGGCCGCCATCGGCATCGTCCTCGGCCTGCGCAACCTCAGCCAGCAGGGCCTCTTCCTCATCGGCGGCTCGGCCGCCGACCGGCTCGGCGCCCGCGGCGTGATCATCGCCGGCTGCGCCCTGCGCACCGTCGGATTCGGCCTGTTCGCCCTCGGCGACGGGCTGGGTCCGCTGCTCGCCGCGTCCATACTCAGCGGGCTCGCGGGGGCCCTGTTCAACCCCGCCGTGCGGACCTACGTCGCCCAGGAGGCGGGGGAGCGCAAGGCGGAGGCCTTCGCCCTGTTCAACGTCTTCGCCACCACCGGGGCCCTCCTCGGTCCGCTGCTGGGCGGCCTGCTGCTCCTCGTCGACTTCCGGGCCGCCGCCCTCACCGCGGCGGGCGTCTTCGCCGTACTCACCCTCGCCCAGCTGCTGGTGCTGCCCGCCCGCACCGTCGAGACTCCCACGACCGCCGTGCTCGCCGACTGGCGCGAGGTGGCCGGAAACCGCCGGTTCCTGGCCTTCTCCCTCGCCATGGTCGGCATGTACGGCCTGGAGAACCAGCTGTACCTGCTGCTGCCCCACGCGGCGGCCCGCGCCTCCGGCTGGGACGGCTCGATCGGCCTGCTGTTCGTCGCCGGGACCGTCGCCAACCTGCTCTTCCAGCTGCGCATCACCCGCGGCCTGGGCGCCCGGGGCGGCCGTGCCCGCTGGATCGCCGCCGGACTCGCCGTCATGGGCACCGGCTTCGTCCCGCCGATGCTCGTCGCGGACTCGCCCGTACACCCGCTGGCCCTGCTGCCCGTACTCGCCGGCGCACTGCTGCTCCACCTCGGTGTGATGATCGCCCAGCCGTTCGTCATGGAGCTGATACCGGCCTTCGGCCGCCCCGACCTGACCGGCACCTCCTACGGCCTCTTCTACGCGGTGTCCGGCATCGCCGCAGCCGGTGGCAGCGCCGGGATCGGGTGGGCCATGGACACCGCCGGACACACCGGCCTCACCTGGCTCCCCTACGCCTGCTGCCTCGCCCTGGGACTGGCCTCGGCCGCCGCCGTCGCGCGGCTGCACCGCGCCGGCGCCCTGCCCGCCGAATCCGGGCCCCAGCGGGTGGACGCCCGACCGTGAAACGAGACCCGATGAGCAACCTCCTCACCGACCAGCCCGAGCTCTACGAAGAGCGCTTCCCCGATCCGGAGCACCTGGCCGCCCGCTGGGCCGAGGACGTCCTGCTGCGCCACGGCGCGGGCCCCCGCGTCCTCGACGTCGGCTGCGGCACCGGCCGGGACGCGGCCTGGCTGCACCACCGGGCCGGGCGCCAGGTCACCGGCATCGACACCTCGTCGGCCATGCTGGCCCACGCCCGCAGCCGCCACCCCGGCCCCGGCTACCACCACGCCGACATGCGGGACTTCGACCTCGGCGACGCCGTCTTCGACGCGGTCCTGTGCCTGGACAGCGCCCTGCTCTACTGCCACACCAACGAGGACCTCGCCGCCTTCCTGGCCCGCTGCCGCGCCCACCTCGCGCCCGGCGGGCTGCTGGTCGCCGAGATGCGCAACGGAGCCTTCTTCCTCGGCAACACCGAGCTGCTCGACGGCCCGCGCACCGCCTCCTTCGCCCGGCACGGGACCACGTACACCTCCCGCACCACCCTCCACATCGACCACGGCGCGCAACTCCTGCGCCGCCGTCGTATCTGGACCTCCGACGACGGCGCGCCGCCGGCGGAGCAGCACTCCGCCTGGCGCCTGCTCTTCCCGCAGGAGCTGCGGTACTTCCTCACCACCGCCGGTTTCGAGCTGCTCGACCTCTACGACCGCCCCGGCCCCCGTACCGAACCGCCCTGGACGGAGGGAGCGGCCCCGCAGGGCAGCACAAGCTCCGACCGCCTCCACCTCGTCGCCCGCCTCGCACCACCCCACCACCGCAACGGAGACACCACCCCATGAACGAGCAGCCCAGCGGCCTCGCCCGCCGAGGATTCATCATCGCCGGCAGCGCCACCGCGCTGGCCTTCGCCGCCGGATGCGGCAGCGCCGGGGACACCGCGCCCGACGCCGAGAACGCCGCCGCGGGCACCCCCCGGCGCGGCGGCCGGCTGCGCGCGGCCTTCGCCGGTGGGGGAGCGGGCGAGACCCTCGACCCGCACGCCGCCAACCTGTTCGTCGACGCGGCCCGCGCCAAGGCCCTCTTCGACAAGCTCGCCGACTTCGGCGCCGACCTCGCCGCCGTCCCCCGGCTCGCCGAACGCTGGGAGCCGAACGAGACCCTCGACACCTGGCGCATCACCCTGCGCAAGGCCGCCTTCCACGACGGCAGGCCCGTCACGGCCGAGGACGTCCTCGCCAGCTACCGCCGCATCGCCGACCCGAAGGGCACCTTCCGCGCCAAGGCCTCGCTGGAGCCCATCGACCTCGCCGCCAGCCGCGCCGTGGACGCGACCACCGTCGAGTTCCGGCTCAAGCGCCCCTACGCCGAATTCCCCAACGTGCTCGCGGCCTTCGGCGCGTACATCGTCCCCGAGGACGCCACCGCCTTCGACCGGCCCGTCGGATCCGGCCCGTTCAGCTTCGTGTCCTTCACGCCCGGCAGCTCGCTGGTCGTCAAGCGCAACGACGCCTACTGGGAAGGCGCCCCGCACCTCGACGAGCTGGAGTTCGTCATCGCGGCGGAGGAATCTGCCCGCGTCAGCGCCCTGCTCGGCGGCCAGGTCGAGTACGCCCACGAACTGAGCCCCGCCACCGCCCGTACCCACGAGGGCCAGAGCCGCATCCAGGTCGTCCGCCTCCCCGGCAGCGCCATGCAGGGCTTCGTCATGAAGACGGACCGTCCGCCCTTCGACGACAAGCGGGTCCGCCAGGCCTTCTTCCTCATCGCCGACCGCAAGGAACTCGTCGACGGCGCCCTCTCCGGCGCCGGCGAGATCGGCAACGACCTCTTCGGCAAGGGCTACCAGTACTACGCGTCCGCCCTGCCCCAGCGCACCCAGGACCTGGAGCGGGCCCGCGCCCTGCTCAAGGAGGCCGGCGCCGAAGGCCTCAAGGTCAGCCTCGACACCGCGCCCGCCGCCACCGGATTCATCGAGGCCGCCGGGATCTTCAAGGAGCAGGCGGCCAAGGCCGGGGTCACCGTCGAGGTCAAGGTCGGCAACAAGGACACGTACTGGAAGGACATCCTGTCCGCCGGAACCTTCGCCTCCTACCGCTCCGGCGCCATGCCCATCGAGTCCCACCTCTCCCAGCGGCTCCTGACCGGCTCCACCACCAACGCCACCAAATGGCAGCAGAAGGACTTCGACGACCTCTACCAGCAGGCCCAGTCCACTCGCGACGAGGCGCAGCGCTCCGCCCTCTACGAGCGGATGCAGCGCCGCCTGCACGACGAGGGCGGCTTCCTGATCTGGGGCTTCGCCGACTGGATCGTGGCCACCGCGCCCAAGGTGCGCGGGGTCTCCAAGACCGCGCCCGCCAACACCCTCGACTGGGCCCGCTTCGACAAGATCTGGCTGGCGTGAGCGTCCACCTCTCCTGGACGGGCCGCCGTCTGCTCCTCGGCCTGGGGCAGACGGCGGCCGTCGTCCTGTTCATCTTCGTACTCACCGAGGCCCTGCCCGGCGACGCCGCCGTGGTCCTGGCCGGGGACCAGCCCGACCCCGAGCGCATCGAACGCATCCGGGCCGCCATGGGCCTGGACCGCCCGCCCGCCGAACGCTTCCTCGACTGGGTCGGCGGACTGCTCCACGGCGACCTCGGCACCTCCCTCGTCACCGGGCGGCCCGTCACCGGCTACCTGGCCGCCGGGCTCGGCCCCACGCTGCTCCTGGCCACCGCCACCTTCGCGCTGCTCCTCCCCGTCTCGGCCGGTCTCGGCGTGCTGGCCGCCCGCCGCGAGGGCGGACCGCTGGACCGCGCCGTCAGCGCCGCGACCCTCGCCGTCCACGCCGTCCCGGAGTTCGCCCTCGGGGTGCTGCTCGCCACGGTGTTCGGCCTCTGGCTCGGCTGGCTGCCGCCCACCGCCGTCGGCGCGGACCCGTACGTCCAGCCCGCCGTGCTCGTCCTGCCCGTTCTGGTCCTGTTGTCCCGGCCGGTGTGCACCATCAGCCGCCTGGTGCGGGCCGGGATGATCGACGCGATGGCCTCGCCCTACGTCGCCCAGGCCAGGCGCCTCGGCGTGCCCGGCGCCCGCGTCCGCTGGACGCACGCCCTGCCCAACGCCCTCGCCCCGGCCACCCAGCAGCTGGCCCGCACCTGTGACTGGCTGCTGAGCGGGGTGATCGTCGTGGAGGCCCTGTTCGTCATCCCGGGGCTGGGCACCGTGCTCATCGAGGCGGTCTCCGCCCGTGACATCCCCGTCGTCCAGGGCATGGCGGTGGTCTTCGGCGTCGTCACCGTCCTGGTCAACCTCGCGGCCGATCTCGTGGCGCGCCGCTTCGCTCCACGCTCGGAGGTTGCAGCGTGAAATATCACCTGTCACGGTATGCCCTCGCCCTGGCACTGATCGCCGTACCGCTGCTCCTCGCCCTGCTCGGCCCGCTGTTCGCCGGACCCGCCGGGCCGCGGGCCGTCTCCTTCGCCGAGGGGCAAGGCCACTGGCTCGGCACCGACTTCGCCGGCCGCGACGTGTGGCGCCAAGTTCTCCTCGGTGGCCGGTCCGTCGTCCTCGTGGCCCTCGCAGCCACCGCGCTCGCCTACCTCGTCGCGATCCCGCTGGGGCTCGGCGCCGCGCTCACCCGCCGTACCTGGCTGGAGGAAGCGCTGATGCGGCCCCTGGACGTGGTCATCGCCGTGCCCTCCCTGCTCCTGGTGCTGCTCGTCGCGGCCACCCTCACGCCGGGACCCGTCGGACTGACCGTCCTGGTCGGCCTGGCCGCCGTGCCCGACGCGGCCCGCGTCGTGCACGCGGCGGCCGTCGAGATCGCCTCCCGGCCGGCGGTCGAAGCCCTGCGCATGCAAGGCGAATCCTGGTGGCGCACGGCCGTCGGCTACGTGGCCCGCTCCATGCGCCGCACCCTCGCCGCGGACGCCGGAATCCGGCTGACGGGCGCCCTGTACCTGGTGGCCACGGCCGCCTTCCTCGGCGTCGGGGTGCAGCCGGACGCCGCCGACTGGGCCGTGATGGTCGACCGCAACCGCGCCGGCCTCTTCCTGCTGCCCTGGCCCGTGGTGGTGCCCGCCCTGCTCATCGCGGCCCTGTCGATGGGCACCAACCTGCTCTTCGACGCCGCGCAGCAGGACACCACCGCGGTCGCTGAGAACCGTAGGAAAGGAGCGACGCGATGAGCCTCGTCGCCGAAGACCCCGCCGCCGAAGACCCCGCTGCCGAAGGCCCCGTCGCCGAAGTGCGGGGGCTGCGGGTGGAGATCGACGGCCGAGCCGTCGTCGACGGGGTCGGCCTCCAGGCCCACGCGGGCCGGATCACCGCCCTCATCGGCCCCTCCGGCAGCGGCAAGACCACCACGGGCCTCGCCCTCCTCGGCGAGTACCCGCCGGGCGCCCGCGTCGAGGGCACCATCCGCACGGCGGGGAGCGCGGTCGGGTACGTGCCCCAGCACCCCGGAGCCGTCCTCAACCCCGCCCGCCGCGCCGGGGCGCTGCTGCGGGACATCGCCGCCCGCCAGGGCGGCGGCAGGGGCGAGATCCGCCGACGCGTCGAGGAGGCCCTGCTGCTGGCCCGGATCCCGGATCCCGCCGTCGTCCTGCGCCGCTTCCCCCACCAGCTCTCCGGCGGCCAGCAGCAGCGGGTCGTCCTGGCCCAGGCGCTGCTGCTCGGCGCCCGCGTGATCGTCGCCGACGAACCCACCACCGGGCAGGACGCCCTCACCAAACAGGGCATCGTCGCGGAGCTGGCCGCCGTGGCCGCGCAGGGCATCGCCGTGGTCCTGCTGAGCCACGACCTCGACGTCGTACGGGAACTGGCCGACGAGGTCGTCGTCCTGCGCGACGGCCGCGTGGTGGACCGCGGGCCGGTGTCCTCGGTCCTCGGCCGCCCCCCGCAGGACCCGCCGCCCGAGCCGCGCCCGGCCCGCCCGAGGGCCCCCGTACGCCTGGAGGCGCGGGCGCTGACGGCCACGCACCGCACCGCGCGGGGCACCGTCGAGGTGCTGAGCGACGTCTCGGTCTCGGTCGCGGCGGGGGAGTGCCTGGCGCTGATCGGCCGCTCCGGCAGCGGCAAGACCACCCTGGGCCGCTGCCTGGCCGGGCTGCACACCCGCTACGACGGCCGGATCCTGCGCGACGGCAAGCCGCTGCCGCGCAGCCTGCGCCGGCGCGGCCGCATCGAGCTGGCGGCCGTCCAGTACGTGTTCCAGGACGCGAAGGCCGCCTTCGACGAGCACCGGCCCGTGCTCGACCAGGTCGCCCGCAGCGCCGTACGCCTGCGCGGCGCGACCCCGGACGAGGCGCGCCGGGCGGCGCTGCGCACGCTGGCGGAGCTGGGCCTCACCGAGCGGCAGGCCGGACGCCGCCCCGGCGGCCTCTCCGGCGGTGAACTCCAGCGGGCGGCCCTGGCCCGCGCCCTGCTGGCACGGCCGGAGGTGCTGGTCTGCGACGAGATCACCTCGGGCCTGGACCCCGTCAGCCGCCGCGGCCTGCTCGACGTGCTCGCCGCACTGCGCGATCGGACCGAACTCGGCCTGGTCCTGATCACCCACGACCTGGCGGCCGCCGGGGTGCTCGCCGACCGGATCGCGGTCCTGGACGCGGGCCGCGTCGTCGAGGAAGGCCCGGCCCACCGGCTGCTCGCCGAGCCGCGGCACGCCTTCACCCGGGCGCTGCTCGCGGCCGAGCGCGCACACGACTTCGGCCCGGCCCCCGTCAAGGGGCCGGGCCGATGATCCCGAGGCCCTGTCGTCAAAGCAGCGCCGGTAAGGCCCGCGGCACGAGGCGTCGCGGGCCAGGCGGGACTTCGACGACAGGGCCTCGGGGGAGGGAGGTCAGGAACGCTCGTCGCGCTGCTCGGCGCGCTGCGCGTTCTTCTCCTTGATCCGCACGGTCTCCTTGCGGACCTCGGCCTGAGTGGCGCGCTCCTTCCGCAGCCACTCGGGGTTTTCCTGCTTCAGGGCCTCGATCTGCTCCGTGGTGAGGGCCTCGGTGACCCCGCCGCGGGCGAGACCGGCGATGGAGACACCGAGCTTCGCCGCGACGACCGGGCGGGGGTGCGGGCCGTTGCGCCGCAGTTCGACCAGCCACTCGGGCGGGTCGGCCTGGAGGGCGCTCAGCTCGGTGCGCGAGACGACCCCCTCCTGGAACTCGGCGGGGGTGGCTTCGAGGTACACACCCAGCTTCTTCGCCGCGGTCGCGGGCTTCATCGTTTGGGTGCTCTGGTGCGACGTCATGGAGTCAAGAGTATCGAGCGTGTGCGCTACCTCCGACCACGGCCGGTAACCTGGCGGGGTGACAGGCTCGGAAGTAACCCCTTCGTTCCGGCTCGCCTATGTCCCGGGAGTGACGCCCACCAAGTGGGTGCGGATCTGGAACGAGCGGCTGCCCGACGTCCCGCTGACACTCGTCGCAGTGTCGCCCACCGAAGCGTTCGACCTGCTGAGGGGCAGTGGCGCCGACGCGGGCTTCGTGCGGCTGCCCGTCGACCGGGCCGACCTCAGCGCGATCCCGCTCTACACCGAGACGACCGTCGTCGTGATCCCGAAGGACCACCTCGTGGCCTCGGCCGAGGAGGTGTCGACGGAGGATCTCGCCGACGAGATCGTGCTGCACCCCCTTGACGACGTCCTCGGCTGGGAGAGCCTGCCCGGCCGGCCGGCCTTCGAGCGCCCCGCCACCACGGCGGACGCCGTCGAGCTGGTGGCGGCGGGCATCGGCGTACTCGTCGTCCCCCAGTCGCTCGCCCGCCTGCACCACCGCAAGGACCTCACCTACCGGCCGCTCTCCGGTGCGCCCGAGTCACGGATCGCGCTGTCCTGGCCGGAGGAGAAGACCACCGACCTGGTGGAGGAGTTCATCGGAATCGTCCGCGGGCGGACCGTGAACAGCACGCGGGGACGCCCGCCGACCCCGCCGCAGCCCAAGCAGCGCAAGACCGCGGCGGGCACGTCGCAAGCGCGGGCCAAGTCGGGCGGCAAGCCGGCCGGCAAGAACGCACGCGGCGGCTCCGCCACCCCCAAGGCCGCCAAGCGCGGCAAGCCCCGCCGCGGCCGGTAGTCGCACCGTGGCCGGCGCCCGAACGCCGAACGCGCCACGGCGACCGTACTGACCGGGGCGTGAGCACGGGCCGCTCCGCCAAGCGGGAGCGGCCCGGCATCGGACGCGAGGAGCAGATCCGCCCGTACCACCCGCACGAGGGGGAAGGCGGCTGAGGCGGACCGTCGCGTCAGGTCTTGCCCTTGGCCTTCTTCGCCTTGTCGGAAGCCTTCGCCACCATCTCCTCGGTCTTGCCGCCCATCTGCTCCGCGCTGCCCTCCGCCTGCATGCGCTTGTCGTCCATCGCGTCGCCCGCGGTTTCCTTGAGCTTGCCCTTGACCTGCTTGGCCTTCGCCTTTGCCTTGCTCATGACGAGGTCGTTCCTTCCTGGGGGAATGTTGCATGCCCACCATGCGCCGGTACCGGGCACCTCGCAATTCGGGGGGACGGGGGAGAGCCGGAAGAGTGCGGGGGAGGTGTAACGGGCGAATGCGGGGGCAGACGGTGCACCGGAGGTTGATAGTCATGGTTCCCCTTCTTCTCGTTCTCCTGCTGGTGCTCCTCCTCTTCGGCGCGGGTTTCGCGTGGGACGTCCTGTGGTGGATCGCCATCGTCGTACTGGTCCTCTGGCTGATCGGATTCGTCGCCCGTCCGGCAGGCGGCGGCGGGCGCTGGTACCGCTGGTAGTGGAGGAGTTCTTCACGTGGCTGAACACGGATGGAGCTATTCGTCGGCCTCCGGTTATCAGGTCGGCGCCGACCTCACCGGCTATAAGGTCGAGGCGACCGACGGAAGTATCGGCAAGGTCGACAAACATTCCGGCCAGGCGGGTGACGCCTATCTGGTCGTGGACACCGGTGTGTGGATATTCGGCAAGGAAGTCCTCCTGCCCGCGGACACGGTGACCGAGGTCGATCTGGTGGAGGAGAAGGTCCGCGTCCGCCTGACGAAGGAGCAGATCAAGAATGCTCCGGAGTTCCACCGGGACGAGCACCTCACCGACCCCGCGTACCGCGAGGAACTGGGCCTCTATTACGGCATCACCGGCCCGTTCGGCACCAGTCACCGCGCCTGACGCGGGCGCGCGGCGTGCCCCGGCGCTCGCGTTGCGCGGCGCCGGGCCGACGGGCAGGGTCGATGGCGCGGCTCCCTCGCAGGAAGGGCGGGGCCAGGAAGGCGGACCATGACCATCGCCACCGTGAATCCCACGACCGGCCAGACGCTGCGCACCTTCGACGCACTCGACGCCGACGGCATCGAGCGGTGCCTGGCCGAAGCCGCGCGGACGGCGCCCGACTACCGCCGCACCGACTTCTCCGAGCGCTCCGAGCTGCTGAACCGCGCGGCCGCACTCCTGGAGGCCGAAGCGCAGGACATCGCGCGCACCATGACCACCGAGATGGGCAAGCCGCTCGCGGCGGCCCGCGCCGAGGCGGCCAAGTGCGTCAAGGCGATGCGCTGGTACGCCGCACACGCCGAGGGCCTCCTCGCCGACGAGCACCCCCCGGACGCCGACGTGCGCGACTCCGGAGCCTCGGCCGTCCGGGTGCGCTACCGGCCCCTCGGGGTGGTCCTCGCCGTCATGCCGTGGAACTTCCCGCTCTGGCAGGTCGTACGGTTCGCCGCGCCCGCCCTCATGGCGGGCAACGTGGGCCTGCTCAAGCACGCCTCGAACGTCCCGCAGACCGCCCTGTACCTCGGGGACCTCTTCCACCGGGCGGGCTTCCCGCGAGGCTGCTTCCAGACCCTGCTGATCGGTTCCGGCGCCGTGGAAGGCGTCCTGCGCGACCCGCGCGTGGCCGCCGCCACCCTGACGGGCAGCGAGCCCGCCGGGCGCGCGGTCGCCTCCGTCGCCGGGGACGAGGTCAAGAAGACCGTCATGGAACTCGGCGGCAGCGACCCCTACGTCGTGATGCCCTCGGCCGACATCGCCCGGGCCGCCGCCACGGCCGTGACCGCCCGCGTCCAGAACAACGGCCAGTCCTGCATCGCCGCCAAACGGTTCATCGTGCACGGCGACGTCTACGAGGAGTTCGCCCGGCACTTCACGGACGGCATGGCGGCGCTCACCGTGGGCGACCCGATGCGGGACTCCACCGACGTCGGCCCGCTGGCCACCGAGAGCGGCCGCGACGGCCTGGAGGAACTGGTCGAGGACGCCGTACGCCAGGGCGCCACGGTCCTGTGCGGAGGCCGGCGCCCGCCCGGACACCCGGACGGCTGGTTCTACGAGCCGACGGTCCTCGCCGACGTCACCGAGGCCATGCGCGTCGATCAGGAGGAGACCTTCGGGCCCGTCGCCACCCTGTACCGGGTGGGGAGCCTGGAGGAAGCCGTGGAGCGCGCCAACCACACCCCCTTCGGACTCAGCTCCAACGTCTGGACCCGCGACGAGTCCGACCTGGAACGCTTCGTACGCGACCTCGACGCCGGCGGCATCTACGTCAACGGCATGACCGCCTCCCACCCCGCTCTGCCGTTCGGCGGCGTCAAGCGGTCGGGGTACGGGCGCGAGCTGTCCGGGCACGGCATCCGCGAGTTCTGCAACGTCACCACGATCTGGCAGGCAGCGGGCGAGGGCTGAGCCAACCGGCCGGTCCCGCCGAATCTCCGGCACCGCGGTGAGTGCCGGCCGACGCAGAGGGTAGGCGCCGCACATGTCCGTCACCTTGATCGACCGAACCGTCCCCCTGATCGACCGCACCGTCCCCCTGCTGGCCCAGGGCTACGCCTGGCTCCCCGACCTGCGCCGCGGCCACGGCGGTGAGGGCCCGGTCCGGGTCCGGCTCATGGGCAGGAGCGCCATCGCCCTGCACGGTCAGGCGGCGGTGGAGTTCTTCTACGACGAGCGCCACGTGCTGCGCCAGGGGGCGCTGCCGGGGCCCGTACTGGACACGCTGTTCGGCCGGGGCGCGGTGCACACCCTGGACGGCGACGCGCACCGGGCCCGCAAGGACATGCTCGTCTCCCTCCTGATGGCCCCGGACGGCGTCCGGGCGCTCGTCGACCGGGTCGAGAGGTACTGGGGCGAGGCCGTCGAGGAGTGGGAGGGCCGCGAGGTCGTGCTCTTCGAGGAGGTGAGCGCCGTCCTCGCCCGGGCGGTCTGCGACTGGGTCGCGCTGCCCGTCCCCGAGGACGCCGCCCGCGAGATCGCCGAGGACTGCGTGGCCATGGTCGACGGGTTCGCCACCGCCGGTCCGCGCCACTGGAAGGCCCGCCGGGCCCGGTCCCGCCAGGAGGCGGCGCTCGCGCGGAGCGTCGAGGAGGTACGCGCGGGCGTGGCCCACCTCGGCCGCCCCGAGACCGTCCACCGGGTGGACGGGTCCTCCCGCTCGGCCCTGGAGACGGTGGCCCGGCACCGCGGCGCCGACGGCCGACTGCTCGATCCGCACACCGCGGCCGTCGAACTGCTCAACATCATCCGGCCGACGGTGGCCCTGGCCTGGTTCGCCGCCTTCGCCGCGCACGCCCTGCACCGCGACCCCGGGCAGCGGGAGCGGCTGCGCGCGGACGACGGCGCGTACGCCCGGGCGTTCGCGCACGAGGTCCGGCGCTTCTACCCCTTCGCGCCCTTCGTCGGCGGCCTCGCCGCCCGGGACCTGGAGTTCCAGGGAGAGAAGATCCGCGAGGGCACCATGGTGCTGCTCGACGTCTACGGGCACCACCACGACCCCGAACTGTGGCCGGAGCCCTACCACTTCGACCCGCGCCGCTTCCTCGGCCGGGAACCCGACCGCGACGAGCTCATCCCGCAGGGCGGCGGGGACGCCCGCACCGGTCACCGCTGTCCCGGGGAGGACATCGCCGTCAGCGTGCTGACCGCGCTCGCCTCGGCCCTGGCCCGCCTCGACTTCGACGTCCCGGAACAGGACCTCAGGATCCCGCTCCACCGCATCCCCACGCGACCGCGCAGCGGTTTCGTGGTGAAGGCGGTACGCCGGCCGAGCAGTCGGCAGAAAGCACGTCCGAGCTGAAGACGGAGGTAGGGGCACATGAACCGCGCGGCGCTGTTCGACGTCGACGGAACCCTGGCCGACACCAACCACCTGCACGTCATCTGCTGGTGGGAGGCACTGCGGCAGTCCGGCCACCACGTCGCCATGCACGAGATCCACCGAGCCGTCGGCCTGCCCGGCGAGGACCTGGTCGCCCACCTTCTCGGCGACGACCGTGACACGAGCCAGGACGACAAGATCAGCGCCGCACACGACACCCTCTACGGCACGTACTTCGACCGGCTGCCCCCGCTGGACTCGGCCGCCGGGCTGCTGCGCGAACTCCACGGGCGGGGCTGGCGGGTGGTGCTCGTCACCTCGGCCGGCGGCACCGAACTCAGCGCGCTGCGCAAAGCCATCGACGCCGAAGAGGCCATCACCGCCACGGCCAGCTCCGACGACGTCAGCGAGGGCAAACCGCAGCCCGATCCCGTGCACCACGCCCTCGGCCTCGTGGACGCGCCCCCGGACGGCTCGGTGTACGTCGGCGACACCGTCTGGGACATGAAGGCGGCCACTCGGGCCGGTGTCCCGTGCGTCGGGCTGCTCTGCGGCGGCATCCCGCGGCGCGACCTCGAAGAGGCCGGGGCGGACGCCGTCTACCAGCACCCCGGCGATCTGCTCGCCCACCTCGACCGCAGCCCGTTCGCCGCCGCGCCGAGCGGCGCGGACACCGTGTCGTCCCCCGGAAGGGAGCCCGTCCCATGACATCGCACTCAACCGCCGAGCCGGGAGGAGAAGGCCCGCGCGTCGTGGTCGTCGGAGCCACCGGAAACGTCGGGACCAGCGTCGTCGAGGCCTTCACGCGGGACCCCGCCGTGGTCTCCGTCCTGGGCCTGGCCCGGCGCGTCCCCGCGTGGCAGCCGCCCAAGACCCAGTGGGAGGCCGTGGACATCGAGCCGGGCGGCGCCGACCTGGTACCGCTCTTCACCGGCGCGGACGCGGTGATCCACCTCGCCTGGAAGTTCCAGCCCACCCACGACCCCGCGCAGACCTGGCGCACCAACGTCCTCGGCAGCATCCGGGTGTTCGAGGCCGTCGCGGCGGCCGGGGTGCCCGTACTCGTCCACGCCTCCTCGGTCGGCGCCTACTCACCCGGCCCCAAGGACCCCAGGGTCGACGAGACGTGGCCGACGCACGGCTGGCCGCAGGCCGCGTACACGCGGGAGAAGGCCTACCTGGAACGGGTCCTCGACGCCTACGAGTGCGCCCATCCCTCCATCCGCGTGGTGCGGATGCGGCCCGCCTTCCTCTTCAAGCGGGAGGCCGCCTCCGAACAGCGCCGGATCTTCGCCGGTCGGCTGCTGCCCGGCTCGCTCGTCCGGCCCGGCCTGATCCCCGCCGTGCCCGACCTCCCGGGCCTGACGTTCCAGGCGCTGCACACCGACGACGCGGCCGCCGCCTACCGCGAGGCCGTCGCCCGCCCGGTGAGCGGAGCCTTCAACCTCGCCGCCGATCCGCCCCTCGGCGCGGCGGCCCTGGCCGGCATCTTCGACGCCCGGCGCCTGCGGGTGCCGGTCGGCGCGGTACGGACCGCACTCTCGGCCGCGTGGCGGCTGCGCCTGGTGCCCGCTTCCCCCGACCTCTTCGACGCGGTGCTGCGGCTGCCGCTGCTGGACTGCACCAGGGCCCGTGAGGAACTGGAGTGGGAGCCGCGCCGTACGTCCGTGGAGGCCTTCGAGGAGTTCCTCGAGGGCCTGCGCGAGGGCGCGGGCATGCGGACGCCGCCGCTGGCCGCCGGTCACGCCTGACCGGCGGCACGGTCCGGCGCCGCGACAGGGACGGACAGGGACGGCTCACTCGGCGCTGGGGACGTCGAGCGGCGCGTCCGGCGCCCGGTCCTTCGCGGCCGCCATCTGCTCGCCCAGCTCCTTCAGCCGGTTGCGCCCCATCGCCTTGCGCACCTGCGGGAACCAGTCCCGCTCCTCTTCCTTCACGTGATGGCGCACGCTCTCGATGAGCACGCGGACCTTCGCGTCGAAGCGCTCGTCGGCCGGTTCGAGCATGCCGAGCTCGGCACAGATCCACACCGCGACGTGGTGCTCCTCGATGCTCTCCAGCACGTGTTCGGCGGTGTCCGGATCGGCCGCGCGCGCCGCGGGATAGAAGATCTCCTCCTCGATGAAGGTGTGGGTGGTCAGCTCGTCGACGATCCGGTCGACTATTTCCTGTTTCTCCTCCAGGGCGCCCTCGTCCGTCGCCTCGAAGCGCTTGAACAGCTTCTCGACGGTCTTGTGGTCTTCCTTCAACAGCACGATGCCGTCCATGCCCGCCTCTTTCCCGTTCGGCGCGGCGCGCGCCCGTCAGGGCCTGAGCAGCGTCTTGATCATTCCGTCTTCCTTGCTCTGGAACATCGCGTAGGCCCGCGGAGCCTCCTCCAACGGCATCGTGTGCGTGGCGAAGCCCTCCACACCCAGCGGATCCGTGTCGCCGAGCAGCGGCAGGATGTCGTCCACCCACGCCCGTACGTTGGCCTGCCCCATCCGCAGCTGGATCTGCTTGTCGAACATCGTGAGCAGCGGCAGTGGATCTGCGGCGCCGCCGTAGACACCGGACACCGAGACGGTGCCGCCCCTGCGCACCACGTCGATCGCCGTGCGCAGGGCGTGCAGGCTGTCGATTCCGGCGCGCTCCATCAGCGGCCTCGCCAGGGCGTCCGGCAGCCGTACCGTCGCCTTCTGGACCGCGGAGGCCAGCGGCGCGCCGTGCGCCTCCATCCCCACCGCGTCGATGACGCTGTCCGTGCCGCGCCCCCCGGTCAGCTCGCGGACCGTGTCGCCCAGCGCCTTGCCGCGCTCCGTGAGGTCGAGCGTGTGGACCCCGAAGGAACGGGCCCGCTCCAGCCGGGCGGGGACGAGGTCGACGCCCACCACCATCCGCGCGCCCCGGTACAGCGCTATCCGCGCGGCCATCAGCCCGATCGGCCCGAGGCCCAGGACGGTGAGCGAGCCGCCCGGCGGGACGGCGGCGTACTCGACGGCCTGCCAGGCCGTCGGCAGCACGTCCGACAGGTAGACGAAACGCTCGTCCGGCGGTCCCTTGGGCACCTTGACGGGCAGGGTGTCACCGAAGGGCACGCGCACGTACTCCGCCTGCCCGCCGGGGACCTGGCCGTACAGCTTGGTGTATCCGAACAGCGCGCCGCCCTTTCCGTGCTCTCGCACCTGGGTGGTCTCACACTGGGACTGGAGGCCCTGGTCGCACATGAAGCAGCGGCCGCAGGAGATGTTGAACGGGATGACGACGCGGTCGCCCCGGCGCAGCGTCTCGACCTCCGGTCCCACCTCCTCGACATACCCCATGGCCTCGTGTCCCAGGACGTCCCCGGCGTCGAGGAAGGGTCCCAGTACGGCGTACAGATGCAGGTCGGAGCCGCAGATGCCGGTGGACGTCACCTTGACGACGATGTCGGTGGGGTCCTGCACCCGCGGATCCGGCACGTTCTCCACGCGGACGTCCCGCGTGCCCTGCCAGGTCACTGCGCGCATGGTCTCGCCTCCGCGACGGGAGTCGGTGACAGAAACACCCTGCGCCTTCCCGTGGCGTAGCGGACTATGCGGGCGGCGCCCCGCCGGCGCCCGTGTGGCGGGGAAACGGACGGGTAGGCGCCGGACACCGTGTGGGAGGAGGCCCCGATGGACGTACTGACCATGGGTGTGGAGGAGGAGTACCTCCTGGTCGACCGCGACAGCCGGGCGCCGGTGAACCGGGCGCCGCAGGTGATCGGCGCGGCCACCGCCGCGCTGGGCGCCCTGGTCCAGGCCGAGTTCTTCACCGCCCAGGTGGAGGTCTGTACGGAGCCGGCCGTCGACTGCGCCGACCTGCGGGGGCAGCTGCGGCGGCTGCGCGGGACCGTCGCCGAGGCCGCCGGCGCGGCCGACTGCCTGCTGGTGGCCTCGCCCGTCCCCGTGATCGCGCCGCGGGAGCCCCTGACGGTGACCGACAACGAGCGCTACCGCCACATCGCCCGTCGGTACGCCGTGTTCGTCGCCCCGTCCAGCCTCGTCTGCGGCTGCCACGTGCACGTGGGCGCACTGGACCGGGGACGGGCCCTCGCCCTGGGGAACCACGTGCGCCCCTGGCTGCCGGTGCTCCAGTCGCTGAACGCCAACTCGCCGTTCGTCCGCGGCCGCGACACCGGCTACGACAGCTGGCGCTCGGTGGCCTCCTCCTGCTGGCCGACCGTGGGACCGCCCCCGCTGGTCGACGAGCGCCGGTACCTCGCCCATGTCGACGGGCTGGTCAGCGCGGGCGTGCTCCTCGACCGCCGGATGCTGTACTGGTACGCCCGCCCTTCCGAGCACGTGCCGACGCTGGAGGTACGGGTCGCCGACGTCAACGCCGACCTCGACACGGTCGTCCTGACGGCCGCGCTCGTACGGGGGCTCGCGGGCGTGCTCCTCGCCGAGGTGGACGCCGGCGTACCGCCGCCCGACCCGCCCACGGGCCGGCTCGAGGCCGCGCACACCCTCGCGGCGGCGTACGGGATCACCGGGCCGGGCATCGACCCGAGCAGCGGGCGGCGCGAGCCGCACGCGGCCCTGCTCGTCGACCGGATGCTGGAGCGCGCTGCCCCCGGGCTCGCGGCGGCCGGTGACCTGCGCACGGTGGAAACCCTGTGGGACCGGCTGCGCCGACAGGGCAACGGAGCGAGCCGCCAGCGGGCCGTCCACGCCCGTACGGGCAGCCTCGCGGCCGTCGTCGACAGCCTCGCCGCGGCCCCGCGGACCGCTCCGCTCCCCTGCTGAACCCGGCGGCGGGGAGGGGTCGCGACAGGGGCCGGTCCCGCCGGGAAAACGGTGGACCGGCGGAGGGTCCCAGGCGTCCCAGCCGTGCCATGATCGGAGGATGAAGAGCGATTCCGCGCTTCCCGCGGACGGCGCCCCGCCCGAGGTGCTCGCCCTGGCCAAGGTGGTGGCCAGGCTGCGCTCCGAGGTCGCGGACCTGGAAGGAATCGTTTCGACGACGGCCGTCGTGGAGCAGGCCAAGGGCGTGCTGATGGCCCAGGCGGGGGTGTCGGCCGATCTGGCCTACGACATGCTCATGCGGCGCGCCGACCAGCGGCGGCGGACCCTGCTGGAGGAGTGCTGGATCATCCTGGGCCAGGTCCGCGCGCGCCCCGCGTCCCCGTCCCCGCTGGCCCTGTCGCTCCCGCCGGAGTTCCGGCCTCCGGCGCCCGAGCGGGCCCCGGCGTCGGGGCCTCCCGGTTCCGCGGACGAGGAACAGCGTCCGCTCCTGGCCCGTCTGGCCGAGGGTCTGGCCGACGCGCACGGTCCGGACGACGTGGCCGGCCTGCTGCGCGCCGTCCTCGGTGACGCCGAGGACGTCGACGCGGTGATGATCTACACGGTCGGCCCCGCCGGCAGCCTGGACCTGGCGGGCTCGGCCGGCATCGACGACACGCTGGCCGAGCAGTGGCACCACGTCCCGCCCCTCGGCGGTTTCGATGGTGCGGCCCCCCTCGAAGCCGTCGCCGCCCGGCGTCCCCTGTGGCTGGAGGACCCGTCGCGCGACGCCACCCGCTATCTGCTCATCGGTGATCCACCCGAGCGCTGGCCGTCGCGTGCCTGGATCCCCGTGCCCGGTGACGGTCCGGCGACGACCGCGATCGGCTTCTTCCGCACCCGGGACGCTCCCTTCACCCCGGACACCAGGGCCCTGCTGCGACGGGCCGCCCGGCTGTGCGGTGGCCCGCTGCGCGTCTTCGGGCACCCGGCCGGCGCCCACCGGGCGGGCGACGGCGGCCGGGACGGCGTGGACGCCGTCCAGACGGTCATGGACGCGCTCTGCGCGCCGGCGATCCTCCTCACGCCCCTGCGGTCGCGGACCGGCGAGATCGAGGACTACCGGATCGACGCGGCGACGCCCATGTCCGTCGACGCGGCCGGCCGCAGCGGCAAGGAACTCATCGGCAGGCGGATCCTGGAGACCTACCCCACCGTGGCCGGCACCCCCCTCTGGGAGGGATACCTGGACACGCTGACCACCGGAACGCTGTACGAGAGCGAGCCCTTCACCTATCACGAGGTGATCGCCGGAGTCCCGAGCGAATCCTCGTACTCCGTCCGGGTCACCCGGCTCGGGAGCCGCCTGGTCGTGTCCTGGACCCAGCACGACGCGACCGAGCGCGAGGCCCGCAGGCTGGCGGACATGCAGCGGCTGGGCCATCTCGGCTGGGCGGGCTGGAACCTGGCCACCCACGCCATCGCCTGGTCCGAGCACCTCTACGCCATCTTCGACCGCGACCCCGCCGACGGGCCGATGGCGCTGGACGAGCTGCCCCTGCACCCGGTCGCGGAGGACCGGCCGCGGCTGGGAGCGGCCGTGCGGCGGCTCCTGGACGACGGCACGGCCATCGACCAGCCCTTCCGCATCACCACCGCGGACGGCGTCCGCCACCTGCGGATGGTCGCGAAGGCCCGGACGGACGTCGACGGCACACCGGTCGAGGTGCACGGCTTCTTCCAGGACCTCACCGTGCAGCGGGACGCCGAACTGGCCCTGCACCAGAGCGAACGTGCCGTCCTCGTCCAGCGCGGGATGCTCCAGGCCGAACGCAGCCTCGCCGACCGCCTCCAGCAGGCTCTGCTGCCCCTCCCGGCGCAGTCCCTGGAGCGGGCCGGGCTGCGCGTCGACGTCGCCTACGTGCCCTCCGACACCGGGGTGAACGTCGGAGGCGACTGGTACAGCGCCATCGAACTCCCCGACGGGAGCGCCCTCTTCGTCGTCGGGGACGTCGCGGGCCACGGGCTGGACGCCGTCGCGACCATGGCCCAGCTCCGGTTCACCGCCAAGGGCATGATCGTCACCGGCTCGGCGCTGCCCGACGCCATGAGCCGGCTCAACACCCTCCTGCTAAACACGGCTTCGGACACCCACGGAGCCACCGCCACCATGATCATGGCCCACTACCGGCCCTCGGACCGCCGCCTGACCTGGGTACGGGCCGGACACCTGCCGCCCCTGCTGATCCGCGGCGGTCAGGCCGGCTTCCTGCCCCAGCCGGTGGGCGCCCTCCTCGGAGCGACCTCCGACGCGGTGTACGCGCGGGCCACGCTCACCCTGGCACCGGGTGACCACCTCCTGCTCTACACCGACGGGCTCGTCGAGGAACCGGGAGAGGACATCGACACCGGACTCACCCGGCTCGCCGACACCTCCCGCCGGCTCGTCGACGAGGGACGGTCCGAAGCACTCGCCCGGACTCTGGCGGCGCAGCGCCCGGGGCACCGGGACGACATCTGCGTCCTGGACATCCACGTCCCCGCCCCTCCCGCATGAGGAGGCCGGCGCATGAGAGGGTCGGCCACGGGTGCCACGCACACGGAGGAGCGAGATGCGAGAGCCGGACCACGGCAGGCAGGACCACGGCAGGCACGAGACGGCGGAGGAGCGGGCCGACCGGCAGTGGGAGGAGCTGGTCCAGGAGATCCGGGTGGCCCAGACGGGTGTGCAGATCCTCTTCGGCTTCCTGCTGACCGTCGTCTTCACCCAGCACTTCCAGGTACTGTCGCGGACCGACAAGACGATCTACGTCGTCACCATCGTCCTCGGGTCCCTCGCGACCGGCGCGCTCATCGCCCCGGTCGCCTTCCACCGCATCGTGACGGGCCGCCGGATGAAGCCCCAGACCGTCGTGTGGGCCTCCCGGCTCACCTTCGCCGGCATCGTCCTGCTGCTCGCGACGCTCGTGGCGGCCCTCTTCCTCGTCCTGCGGGTGGCCACCCACGACGCCTTCGTCCCCTGGCTGGTGGCCGGCGTCTTGGTGTGGTTCCTGGCGTGCTGGTTCGGCCTGCCCCTGTGGGCGCGCTCCCGCCACACCACCAAGGACTGACCGTACGGATGACGACGGCGGCCGCCGGTCACGCGCCGGTCAGTCGCCGAACACCGTGACGAACTCCTCGACGAACGCCGAGCAGAACGCCTCCAGGTCGCCGGGCTTGCGACTGGTGATCAGCGTGGCGGGCGCCGCGTGGCAGACGTGCGCCTCCTCGTCGACCCACGTGCCGCCCGCGTTGCGGATGTCGGTCGCCAGACTGGGCCAGGAGGTCAGCGTGCGCCCCCGTACGACGTCGGCCTCGACCAGCATCCAGGGGGCGTGGCAGATGGCCGCGACCGGCTTTCCGGCGTCGAAGAAGCTCCGGGTGAAGCCGACGGCCCGCTCGTTCATCCGCAGGGCGTCGGGACTGGCCACCCCGCCGGGCAGGACGAGCGCGTCGAAGTCCCCTGGCGGGTCATCGCCGAGTACGTGGTCGACCGGGTAGCCGCCCGCCTTGTCGAAATGACGGAACGCGCGTACCTGCCCCGGCTTCGTCGACACCAGCTGGGGGTCCCAGCCGGCTTTCAGGGCGGCCTTCCAGGGCTCCGTGAGTTCGATCTCCTCGACGCCCTGGGGCGCCGCCAGAAAGGCGATGCGCATCGTGCTCACATCCTCCGGCCGGGGTCGTCTTGCCTGCCCTCGGCGCCTGCCCGGCCGTACGCCGCTCAAGCGCGGCCCGGCCGCGGCCGATGTGCGGGGGGTACCCGCCCGCTGGACCGACGGATCACGAGGAGCCCGACGTGACGGAGCTGGACGCCTTCACCGGTGTACTCGACGGCCCCATGTACGTGGTCACGGCCGCGGCCGGGGACGCGCGGGCGGGCTGCCTGGTGGGGTTCGCCTCGCAGTGCTCGATCCACCCGCCGCGGTTCGTCGTCTGGCTGTCCACGGCCAACCACACCTACCGGGTCGCCTGTGAGGCGTCCCATGTCACCGTGCACCTGCTCCTGCGTGAGCAGCGGGAACTCGCGGAGCTCTTCGGCGGCGAGACGGGGGACCGCGTGGACAAGTTCGCCCGTACCGGCTGGCAGCCGGGGGAGGCGGGCAGTCCCGTGCTGACGGCGGTCCGCACCTGGTTCACCGGCCGGATCGAGGGGCGGATCGAGGGCGGCGACCACGTGGGCTTCCTGCTGGCGCCCGCGAGGCAGTGCCGTCCCTCCGACGGCCCGCCCCCCGCACTGCTGCGCTACAGCGATGTCCGGGACCTGGAGCCCGGACATCCGGCCTGAGGCCTCAGCTGCTGTAGACGCCGACCTCGTGGAGCGAGTAGCCCCACTGGGTGCCGCGCGCCAGCCCGTGGACGCGTACGTAACGGGCGGGGGTGCCGGTGAACCGCGCCGTGTCCAGGCCGCCGTCACCGGTGGTGGTCGACCATGCGGACCGCCAGTTCGCGCCGTCGGCGGAGAGCTCGACGCGGTACGACTTCCCGAACGCGCGCTCCCAGTCGAGGGTGACCCGCTTGACCAGGGTGGAGGCCCCGAGGTCGATGCTCAGCCACTGGTCGTCGCTCCAGTCGCTGGCCCAGCGCGAGCCCCGGTCCCCGTCCACGGCCCGGCCGGGCGCGTAGCTCGCGAAGGGGTTCCACTCCGTCGAAGAGGCCGAGGAGGGCGCGCCCGCGGCCAGGTTCACCCCGGCCTTGTGCTTCTCGGAGGCGCCCCAGGTGGTGAGGTAGGACTCGGCGCCCTTGAAGAGGTCGTCCACCACGTCCTGGCCGCCGACGAGCCGGATGTCCTCGATCCAGTCCGGGACCAGGCCGTAGTGCGAGGCGCCGTCGGTGTTGAGGTCCCAGGTCCGCTCGCCGGTGGTCTGCCGGTCGATGACCGACCCGCCGTCGGTGCTGCGGAAGGGGTAGCGCACCGGGTTCGGGGTGTCCGCTCCCCGCGGGCCCGGCCAGCCGCCCACGCCGTTCATGTCGGTGCCGTACCCGTAGCCGACGCCGTACTTGTCGCGCAGCGCGTCCGTGCGCTCGGCCTCCGCGCTGAATGCCTCCGCGCCGCCCATGTACTGGGCGACGAAGCCGCCGAGGCGGTAGACGCGCTCGGTCCAGTCGAGGTCCATCCAGCTGTGCGAGGAGATCACGCCGGCGTACGACTCGGATTCCAGGATGTCGAAGGCCCGTCCGGCGGCCTTGACGCTCATGTGGTCGATCTCCAGCATCATCCTGCGTTTCATCATGCCGCGCACGGCGTACTCACCGAGATCGGTCAGGCCGCGGGTGTTGCACTGGGCGTCGGCGGCGTACGAGGGGACGGACACGCCCGCGGGGAGTTCCTTCTGCGCCGCCGGCGCCGCCGCGAGGCCGATGGGGTTGTCGTGCTGCGGGCCGGCGCACCGCTCGGTCTTCCAGAAGGTGCCCGTCGACAGGAACTGGCCCACGTTGATCGCCGTACCGAGGGCGCCCGAGTCGAAGCGGACCCCGCACAGGGCGTTGTCGAACTTGTGGCACAGGAACATGCTGCGCACGCCCAGCCCGTGCAGCTCGTCCAGGCCGCGGTCGATGTCCTCCTGCCCGCACTGCGCGATGTCCAGGATCTGCTTGCAGCCGAACGGCTCGGAGGTCTCGACCCCCAGCACGACGGCCAGCTTGCCCTGCTCGATGACCTCGCGGGCCTGCCCGGAATCGGTGACGATCCTGAACCAGCCCTTGCCCGGTCCGCCGTACATCTTGTCGACGAAGGCCTGCATGTCGTAGGTCTTCCGCGCCTCCAGCCGGATGGCGGCCATCTCGTCGCAGCCGCGGTCCTTGAAGAAGTAGACGGAGCAGATCACGCCGTTGGTGACGAGGTCGTTGACGAGCACCCGCTGACCGCCGCGCCAGGCCCGCTCGACCCAGGCGTAGTAGTTCTGCTGGTGCGTCAGCGAGTCGTGGGCCGGCCAGTCCTCGAAGGTGGGCCAGCCGTCGGGGTCGTGCCTGCCGTCACCGCCGTTGGTGATGAAGTCGAAGATCGCCAACGAGCCGTCGGGGTAGTGCTCGGGGCAGTCCTTGAGCGCGTCGGCGATCCCCAGCTCGGAGAACGGCTTGCCGCAGATGAGCCGGCCGCCGAAGCCCTCGTTGGACATCAGGTGGTCGTGCGCGTCGACGAAGCCCCGCACCTTCCCCTGGGAGTCGGTCCCCTTGAAGGGCTCGCCGACGACGTTGATCCCGGAGTCGGGCGCGGGCCGCGCGACCGGGGTCCACCAGCCCGGCTCCGCCGCGGAGCTGGGGACGGGCCCCAGCACCATGGCCATCACGGCCAGGAGTAACGACAGGACCGCGAGGGGGCTGCGCCCGCGGCGGGGGTGTCGCGTCAAGGTCATCACTCACGTCCTGGTCGGCGGACGGCGCGGTCGGATCCCGGCCTCGGTTGTCATGCCACGTACAAGCGGTGGGATGAGAATCCCGAGTGGCGCGAGCGGAGTCAAGGGTGCGGGAGCGATGACCTGATGGTTCGTCAGGAGCCGCGACGGCGGAGGCCCGGCTCAGCCGTGTGCGGCGCGGTGGGGGAAGAGGCGTGCGGGACGCGGTATGTGCGGCAGGCCGCGCATCAGGCGGGTGACGCCGAGCGCGTAGCCGATGCCGAACAGGAGGGAGGCGAGGAACGCGAGGTACCGGGAGAACCCCTCGATGAGGGGGAAGATCTGCCAGTGGGTCAGGTAGATGTACAGGGAGCTGGTCGCCAGGAGGCCGGCCACCTGGTTGATCCGTTCCCGGCCGGGCAGGGTGGGGACCCATACGAGCAGGGCGAATCCGGCGAGGACGACGACCTCCCGCCCCGGGTCGCCGGGGAAGAACCCGGGCACCGTGGCCAGCGCCGCGACGGTGACGACCAGCCGCCGGCGCGCGGTGACGGCCTTCGCCGCCGCCCAGCCCAGGGCGAACAGCCAGAAGACGGTGACGGCGTCCGGGATCTCGGCGCGGTCCGGGAGGCCGAGCAGGTCGTAGCGGGGCAGCAGGCCCAGGGCCGCGATCGTCAGGGGCAGGCCGTAGGGGAAGCGGCGCTCCAGCCGGTCCACGGCGGGCAGGCCGAGGAGGGCGACGGCGGCGATCAGGATGTAGAGCAGCGCTTCGACGAACCAGAACTGCATGCCTGTCTTGCTGTCCGGCGGCCCGAGGACGCTGTCGAGCAGCGCGAGGTTGGCCAGGGTGTAGTCGTCGTTGAGCAGCAGGACGAAGCCTATCCAGGCCATGCTCGGCAGCGCGATCCGGGCGATGCTGGTCCAGACCCGGCGGACGCGCTCGCCGCGCTCGCAGGAGGTCAGGTGGAAGCGGGCGAAGTTGTAGCCCGCGAGGGCGAGCAGCAGATGCGCCCCGCCCTTGATGCCGAAGACGTGGATGTGCGAGCCCACGATGCAGAAGATCGCCATGGCGCGCAGCGCGACCCCGCTCTCCAGCGCGCGCCCACGTGAGGGGAGCTTCCGCCCGGACGGCACGAGTTCCCCGACCGGTGTGGTGTGCCAGTCGGCCGGCAGGTGGCCGAGCCGCTCTTCGAGGTGGAGCGACATCTCGACGTACGAGAGGGAGTCGCCGCCCAGGCCGACGAAGGTGCTGTCCCGGGTCACCTCGGGCCGGGGCCGGTCGAGGACCAGCGCGTAGAGCGCGCACAGGTCCTCGGGGGCGGCGCCGCGGGCGGGGGGCGGTGCGTCGGCCTCGGCGGCCCGGCGGCCCAGTGCGCGCACGGCCTGGTAGTCGGGCTTGCCCGTGGCCAGGCGCGGCAGATCGGCCAGTACGTGCACCCGTACCGCGTGCGCCGGGAGCGCGCAGGCCGCCGTCACCAGCCGGCGGATCCGCCGGGCGTCGGATGCGCGAGGACCGGTGACGGCGACGGCGAGGACTTCGTCGTCGCCGGCGCACAGGGCGGTGACGCCGTGCCGGGCGAGCACCGCCTCGATCTGGCCGGGGTCGATCCGCAGGCCGAGGATCTTCACGAACCGGCTGCGGCGGCCGACGATCGCGTAGAGCCCCTCGGGGGTGAGCCGCGCGATGTCGCCGGTGTGCAGCTCCTCGACGGTCCGGCCGAGGCCCAGGTCACGCGGGGTGTCGGCGTAGCCCAACATGACGTTGGGTCCCGCGTAGACCAGCTCGCCGGTGTCCGCTCCGGGCCGGTCCGGCAGCGGCTGGAGCCTGAAGGAGCCGCCCGGCACGGGGACTCCGATCGCCTCGGGGTGGGTCTCGGCGAGCGCCGGGGGAAGGTAGGCCATCCGGGCCGTCGCCTCCGTCTGGCCGTACATCACGAACAGCTCCCAGCCGGCCTCGCGCCCCAGGGCGGCGTAGCGCCGCACCCGGTCGGGCGCCAGCCGTCCGCCGGCCTGGGTCACGTACCGCAGATGGGGCAGGTCCATGGAGGCGAATCCGACCCGGTCCAGCAGGTCGAAGGTGTACGGCACGCCCGCGAACGTCGTACCGCGCCCGGCCCGGAACAGCTCCCAGAAGCAGCTGTCGGCGACCGACAGGTCGGTGAGGATCAGCCCGGCGCCGCGCAGCAGGTGGCTGTGGACGACGGAGAGTCCGTAGCAGTAGTGCAGGGGCAGCGTCGTGGCGGCGCGGTCGGTGTCCCGCACGCCCAGGTAGGCGGCGATCGACTCGGCGTTGGACTGGACGTTCTCGTGGGAGAGCCGGACGAGCTTCGGTGAGCCGGTCGAGCCGGAGGTGCTCAGCAGCAGCGCCAGGTCGGGGTGGAGGGTGTGCGCCGAGACGGCGCGGCGCTCCTCGAGCACCCACCGGCCGTCCTCCGCGTACGCCACGACGTCCGGGTCGTACGCGTCGATCAGCGACCGCACCGCTTCGGGGTGGTCGCCGGGGACCAGCAGGACGGGGTGCCCGGCGGCGAGGGCGGCGAGATGGACGACGAGCGCGTCGAGGGTGTTGGCCCCGGACAGCAGGATCAGGCGGCGTTCGCGCCCCAGGCGCCGCGCGGTCGCGTCCACGCGCGCGGCCAGCTCGCGGTACGTCACCGGTCCGTCGGCGGTGAGGACCGCGGTGCGGTCGCCGTGAGCGGCGAGGGTCGCGGCGAACGGGACGGTACGGGTACCTGGGAGTGGGGCGGAAGGGGCTGTCACGAGCGCATCTTAGGAATGCCTTACCTCAAGGGATAGTCACAGGAAAGTCACAGCTGATCCATTGAAGATCCACAGGAATTTCACCTGTAGGGTCGGCTCCGCCGTCCGGTGGTCGCTGCCGAAACGTTGCGTGCGTCACTCTTGCCTTTAGGTTAGCTTTACCTTACTTATAAGGCGTTAAAAGTTCCTCGCTGCACGTGCAGGAAGGCTTCACATGCGACGCCCCTTGGCCCGTACTCTGACCGCGCTCGCCGCGGCGGCGTTCCTCCTCCCCGCTGTCGCCGGCTGTGGCGCCGACGAGGACGACGCGGGGCTCGTGATCTACTCCGGCCGCAACGAGAAGCTCGTGGGGCCGCTCCTGGACGAGCTGGAGAAGGCGGTGGGCACCACCGTCGCCGTCCGCTACGGCGAGAGCGCCGAACTGGCCGCCCAGATCCAGGAAGAGGGCGACAGGACCAAGGCCGGTCTCTTCTTCTCCCAGGACGCCGGCGCCCTCGGCGCCCTCTCCGGCAGGGGGCTGCTGGAGAAGCTGCCCCAGGAGTCGCTCGACAAGGTCGACCCCGCCTTCCGCGGTGGCGAGGGCGACTGGGTCGGCACCTCCGGACGCGTCCGCGTCCTCGCGTACCACCCCGGCCAGGTCTCCAAGGTGCCCGACAGCGTGCACGAGCTGGTCAAGCCGGAGTGGAAGGGCAGGATCGGCTACGCGCCGACCAACGCCTCCTTCCAGGCCTTCGTCACCGGCATGCGCGTCCTGGAAGGCGACGACGCCACCCGCACCTGGCTCAAGGGCCTCAAGGCGAACGAGCCGAAGGCGTACGACAACAACCTCAAGGTGCTCGAGGCCGTGGGCAAGGGCGAGGTGTCGCTCGGCCTCGTCAACCACTACTACTGGTACGAACAGGTCGCGGAAAAGGGCGCGGACAAAGTCCGCTCCAAGATCCATTTCCTGCCGGGCGGTGACCCGGGCGCCCTCGTGAACACGGCCGGGGTCGGCATCGTCAAGGCCGGCGGCCAGGCACCGGTGGCACAAAAGGCCGTCGATTTCCTGCTCTCGGAAAAGGCCCAGAAGTATTTCGCCGACGAGACCAAGGAATACCCCCTGGCCGGAGGCGTGACCAGCTCCGTCAAGGACCTGCCCCCGCTGACATCCCTCGACGCCCCCAAGATCGACCTGGGCAAGCTCGAATCCCTTCAGGAGACCCTGAAGATGCTCCAGGACGCCGGGATGGTCTGACCCCCATGCACCCCACGGATCCCGTCGTGCGCACGGATCCCGCCCTCCGCCCGACCGGCGCCACCGCGCCGGCCGGGCGGTCGCGTGCCGGGCGCCGCCCGCCCGCCGTCCTGCTGATCCCCGCCGCCGTCGCCGCCCTCTTCGCAGCTCTGCCCCTCGGCTACCTCGCCGTCCGCTCCCTGGAACGCGGTCCCGCCTTCGCCTGGGAGATCGTCGCCGACGCGCGCACGGCCGAGCTGCTCGGCCGCAGCCTGATGCTCGCGGCCGTCGTCGTCGCCGCCTGTCTGGTGCTCGGCATATCCCTGGCCTGGCTCACCGTACGGACCGAACTGCCCGGCGCCCGCGCCTGGTCGGTCCTGGTGACCCTGCCGCTCGCCGTGCCCAGCTACGTCGCCGCGTTCGCCTGGCTGTCCGCCTTCCCCGGCCTCACCGGCTTCACCGGCGCGGCCCTCGCCCTCACCCTGGTGAGCTTCCCCTACGTCTACCTGCCCGTCACCGCCGCGCTGCGCGGCACCGATCCGGCCCACGAGGAGGTCGCCCGCTCGCTCGGACACGGCCCGCTGCGGACCTTCCTGCGCGTCACCCTGCCCCAGCTGCGCCCCGCCGCCGCCGGGGGAGCCGTACTCGTCGCGCTGTACGTGTTCTCCGACTTCGGCGCCGTCTCCCTGATGCGCTACGACACCTTCACCCGCGGCATCTACACCTCCTACCGGGCCAGCTTCGACCGCACGCCGGCCGCCGCGCTGAGCGTCGTCCTGGTCGTGATCACGATCCTGCTCGTGGCCGCCGAGGCCCGCACCCGCGGCCGCGCGGGCCACGCCAGGACCGGCGCCGGCAGCGCCCGCCCGGCCCTCCCCGTACCGCTCGGCCGCTGGAAGGCACCGGCACTGGCCTGGTGCGCGGCGGTCACGGCCGGCGCCGTCCTCACCCCGCTGGGCACCCTCGGGTACTGGCTCGCCGTCGGCAACTCGGCGACCTGGGAGCCCTCCACCCTCCTCGATGTCGCCGCAACCACCCTCGCGGTCGCCGCCGCCGGCGCCGCGCTCACCACCCTCCTCGCCCTGCCGGTCGGCGTCATCGCCGCCCGCCACCGGGGCCGCACCGCGCGGCTGCTGGAACAGTCCGCCTACGCCGGACACGCCCTCCCCGGCATCACCGTCGCGCTGTCCCTCGTCTTCTTCGCCGTCCGCTACGCCGAACCGCTCTACCAGGAACTCCCGCTGCTGGTCTGCGCGTACGCCGTGCTCTTCCTGCCCGTGGCGGTCGCCGCCACCCGCGCCGCCGTACTGCAGTCCCCGCCGGTGCTGGAGGAGGTGGCGCGCTCGCTCGGCCGCAGCCCCCTGCGCGTCCTGCGCGAGATCACCGTGCCGCTGGCCGCGCCCGGCGTCGCCACCGGAGCCGCACTGACCTTCGTCGTGTGCATGAAGGAACTGCCCGCCACCCTCCTGCTGCGCCCCACCGGCATGGACACCCTCGCCACCCGTCTGTGGACCGAGACCGGAACCGGATCCTTCGCCGCGGCGGCGCCCTACGCCGCCGCCCTGATCCTGCTGGCCGCGATCCCGTCCTACCTGCTCGGAAGGCACCGCACATGACCGACCTCCGGATCGAGGGACTGACCAAGGCGTACGGTGCCGGTGCCCCCGTGCTCGACGGACTCGACCTCACCGTCCCCGGCGGCACCCTGATGGCCGTCCTCGGGCCCTCGGGCTGCGGCAAGACCACCCTGCTGCGCGTCATCGCCGGCTTCCTGCGCGCCGACGCCGGCACGCTCACCCTCGGCGGACGCACCCTCGCCGGCCCCGGCGCGCACCTGGCGCCCGAACGCCGCCGCATCGGCATCGTCCCCCAGGAAGGCGCCCTCTTCCCGCACCTCGGCGTGGCCCGCAACATCGCCTTCGGACTGACCGGACAGAGCGGCTCCGACCGCCGACGGCGCGTCGAGGAGATGCTGGAACTCGTCGGCCTCGCCGGCTACGGCGACCGGATGCCGCACGAACTCTCCGGCGGCCAGCAGCAGCGCGTCGCCCTCGCCCGCGCCCTGGCACCGCGGCCGCAACTGGTCCTGCTCGACGAGCCGTTCAACGCCCTCGACAGCGCCCTGCGCACCGGCGTGCGAGGCGACGTACGCGCCGCCCTCCAGGCCACGGGAGCCACCGCCCTGCTGGTCACCCACGACCAGCAGGAGGCCCTCTCCAGCGCCGACCTCGTCGCCGTCGTGCGTCAGGGCGCCGTCGCCCAGTGCGCCACGCCGCAGGAGGTCTACCGCCGCCCCAGCGACCCCTGGGTGGCGGCGTTCGTCGGTGACGCGGTACTCGTCAGGGGAACCGCCGAGAAGGGCACCGCGACCACCGCGCTCGGCCGCATCCCGCTGGCCGATCAGCCGGCCGGGCTGCGCGAGGGCCTGGTCCTGCTCCGCCCCGAGCAGCTGCGGCTGACCGACACCGCCTCGGGGCAGGCCCAGGGCACGGTGACCCGCGTGCGCTACTACGGCCACGACGCCATGGTCACCGTCGACCTCGACGGAGTGGACGAACCGGTCGACGTCAGGGTCGCGGGCCCGGCCCCGGCGAGCCCCGGCGAGCGCACCGGCATCACGGTGACCGGAGAGGCCACCCTGCACCCCGTCAACGCCTGACCGGCCCACCGCCCGGCGCGGCTCAGCGCGTGTCGCGCTCCGGCAGGTCCCGCTCGGCGGGAGCCGGGGTGAGCGCGAAACCGCGCCGGGCGGACGGCGCGGTTTCGCCCTCGCAGAACGCCGCTTCGAGCGTCCCGCCGAGGGCCGTGTTCGCCGCGCCCCTGTTCGAGGTGTTCGCCATGGCGGCCAGGCTGCGGCGGCCGTCCCGGGTGGCGAAGGCGTAGGTGTAGAAGCCCTGCACCGTGCCCGTGTGCCCGTAGACGGAGGCGCCGCAGGAGAGGTCGTAGCGGCGCAGGCCGAGGCCGTAGAACCGGGTCTTCGTGGCGTCGGTCGGGCTCATGGCCACCATCGCGTCCAGCATCCGTGACGACAGCAGCCGGCCGCCGAGCAGCGCGGACATGAAGGTGTTCAGGTCGGCCGGGTTCGAGATGACCGCACCGGCCGACTGGGCCCAGGACGCCGTCTGCTCGGTGGAGTCGACCAGGGCGGCGCCGGGCTGGTCGGGGTGCAGGTAGCCGCGCGCGTGCAGCCCCTTCACCGTGGTGCCCGGGTGGACGTAGGCGGTGTTGCGCAGCCCCAGCGGCCTGATGACGCGGCGCTCGTACTCCGTGGCCACCCGGTTTCCGGTGGCCTTCTCGATGAGCATGCCGAGGACGACGAAGTTGGTGTTCGAGTACCGGTACGCCGCGCCGGGCCGGGTCGTCCGGGGTTCGCGCAGGGAGAGGTTCACCAGCTCCCGGTAGCTGAACACCCTGTGGCGCACGGCCTCGAAGCCGGGCACGGTCCGCTGGAACATGGTGGCCGTGTAGTCCGCCAGGCCGCTGCGGTGGTTCAGCAGGTGACGCACCGTGATCCGGTCGTCGGGCAGCAGGCCGGGCAGGTAGCGGTTGACGGAGGTGTCCAGGCCGATCTGCCGTTCGGCCACCAGTTGCAGCACGACGACGGCGGAGAAGGTCTTGGTGACGCTGCCGATCCGGAAGCGGGCCTCGGGATTCATCGCCGAGCGGGTGGTCCGGTCGCGCACGCCCACCGCCTTGGTGCGGACGCCGTCGGGGCCCGTGAAGCGGGCCACGGCGCCCGGCGCTCCGGCGCGGGTGGCATGGCGCAGCGCCCGGGTCAGGGCGTCGGGTTCGGGGGTCGTCGGGGCGGTGCGCGCGCGCTCGGTGGGGCGTACGGGGGCGGCGTGGGCGGTGGCCACGGGTGCCACGGCGGCCATCACGGCCAGCAGCGCGACAGGGAGGGCGAGGTGTCGGTTCATGCTGCGCAGAGGCTAGGCGGACAAAAGGGGACGAGAGCGGAAGAATCATTTCGCCGCGCTGGGGTTCCACTCGTTCGGGGTCGCGCGGGCGGTAGTATCTGACAATGGTTTCCATTATCAAGTGGAATTCGTTTCCAGAGAGAGGCAGGTAGACCTGTGTCCGCCCACTGTCAACTGACCGGAGCCCAGCCCGGTTTCGGCAACAGCATCTCCCACTCGCACCGCCGCACCTCCCGCCGCTTCGACCCCAACGTGCAGCGCAAGCGGTACTGGCTGGCGGGCGAGGGGCGCCACGTGCGCCTCACGCTGAGCGCGAAGGCGATCAAGACCATCGACACCATCGGCATCGAGGCCGCCGTGGCGCGGATCCGCGCGCGGGGGGTGAAGGTCTGATGGCCAAGAAGAGCAAGATCGCCCAGAACGAGAAGCGCAAGGCGATCGTCGAGCGGTACGCGGCCCGGCGCGCCGAGTTGAAGGAGCTCGTGCGGCGGCCGTCCTCGACGGATGCCGAACGCCGCGCCGCACTGGCCGAGTTGCGCAGGCAGCCGCGCGACGCCAGCGCCACCCGGGTGCGCAATCGCGACAGCGTGGACGGCCGCCCTCGCGGGCACCTGCGGAGGTTCGGCCTGTCCCGGGTGCGCATGCGTGAACAGGCGCACGCCGGATTCCTGCCCGGAGTCACCAAGTCGTCCTGGTAGGAGGCGTGTGCGCGGGCCCGCATGCCCGGCGGGATGCGGGCCCGCGCGTCGCTACCGGGCGGCCGTGGAAGGTGCCGGTTCGGCGCCGACGGCGTCGTGGAGCCCCAGGCGCAGGTGCTCCACGTGGAAGAGGGCCTGGTCGAGGAGTTCCGCGACGTGGTGGTCGTACAGCGAGTACACGATCGAGCGGCCCTGCCGCTCGCCGGCGACCAGGCCGAGATTGCGGAGCAGGCGCAACTGGTGCGAGCAGGCGGACGGTTCCATCCCGACCGCCTCGGCGAGATCGCCGACCGCGCACGGACCTTCCTGGAGGCGGGCGAGGATGTACAGCCGCGAAGGGGTCGCCAGGGCCTGAAGGGTCGCCGCGACGTCGGCGGTCCCCACGGCGTCCAGGCGTTCGCGCGTGGTGGTGGTGTTCTTGCCGTCGGCTGCGTGACCCATGGAGACCATCCTACTGACGACATCTGAAGACCTCTTCAGATGTTCCTGTAAGGTGGTGCCGTCGCCGTCCGCCGCCCGTGAAGGGTCGATCCGTCATGTCTTCCGTCCTGCTCCAGCGTCCGGAACGGGCAGCGCGGCCCGGCTCGGCCACGGCGCCACCGCGCCGCACCAGGGTCTTCGCGCTGGCGGAGGCACGCTGGGCCGCGGCGGCCCTCGCGCTGTTCCTGATCGCGCTGCCGCTCCAGCTCACCGGAGCCCCGGCCTGGTCCTGGGGACCGCTGTACGCCCTCGCCTACGCGACCGGCGGCTGGGAGCCGGCCCGGGCCGGGCTCATGGCGCTGCGGGACAAGACCCTCGACGTGGACCTGCTGATGATCGTCGCCGCGATCGGCGCCGCCTCGATCGGGCAGGTGATGGACGGGGCGCTGCTCATCGTCATCTTCGCCACCTCCGGCGCCCTGGAGGCGCTGGCCACGGCCCGCACCCAGGACGCCGTACGCGGCCTGCTCGACCTGGCGCCCGCCACCGCCAACCGGCTGACCTCCGACGGCCGTGAGGAGAGCGTCAGCACCGAGGACCTCGTGGTCGGCGACATCGTTCTCGTACGGCCCGGCGAGCGGATCGGCGCCGACGGACGGGTCCTGGACGGAGCCGGCGAAGTCGACCAGGCCACCATCACCGGCGAACCGCTGCCGGTGGCGAAGCGGCGGGGTGACGAGGTCTTCGCGGGCACCCTCAACGGCACCGGCTCGCTGCGCGTCACCGTCGAACGCGACGCCTGCGACTCGGTGATCGCCCGGATCGTGGCCATGGTGGAAGAGGCCTCCCGGACCAAGGCCCCCACCCAGCTGTTCATCGAGAAGGTCGAACAGCGGTACTCGCTCGGCATGGTCGTGGCCACCCTGGCCGTCTTCCTCGTCCCGCTCGCCTTCGGCGCGGACCTGACGGGATCGCTGCTGCGCGCGATGACCTTCATGATCGTCGCCTCGCCGTGCGCGGTGGTGCTGGCCACGATGCCGCCCCTGCTGTCCGCCATCGCCAACGCCGGACGCCACGGCGTCCTCGTGAAGTCCGCCGTCGTCATGGAACGCCTCGGCCAGGTCGACGCGGTCGCCCTGGACAAGACCGGAACGCTGACCGAGGGCACCCCCCGGGTCACCGCGATCCGGCCGCTCCCCGGCAGCGGCCTCGACGAGGACGGCCTGCTCGCCCTCGCCGCCGGCGCCGAGCACCCCAGCGAACACCCCCTGGCGCGCGCCGTCGTGGACGCCGCCCACGCGCGGGGCCTGCGCCTGCCCGCCGCCGAGGACTTCGCCTCCGCTCCCGGGATCGGCGTCACGGCCACCGTGGGCGGCCACGCCGTCGCGGCAGGAGCCCCGGCCCGGCTGCTGGCGGGCGCCAGTGACCCCGTCCGCGCCCACGCCCTGGTGGTGGTGGGCGAACTGGAGGCCGGCGGCAGCACCGCCGTCCTCGTACTGCGCGACGGGGTCCCGGCCGGAGTACTGGGCATCGCCGACCGGCTGCGCCCCGACGCGGCGGCCACCGTCAAGGCCCTGCACGCGCTGACCGGCACCCCGCCGATGCTGCTGACCGGCGACAACCGGCCCGCCGCCGCCCGGCTGGCCGCCGAGGCCGGCCTCACCGACGTCCGCGCCGGACTGCTGCCCGAGGACAAGGTCGCCGCCGTCCGCGAGCGGGAGGCGGCCGGGCGCAAGGTGCTGGTCATCGGCGACGGGGTCAACGACGCCCCGGCGCTGGCCGCCGCCCACACCGGCATCGCCATGGGCCGCGTCGGCTCCGACCTCGCCCTGGAGACGGCGGACGCGGTCGTCGTCCGCGACGAACTCGCCACCGTGCCCGCCGTGATCGCCCTCTCCCGCGCCGCCCGCTGCCTGGTGGTGCAGAACCTGGTCATCGCCGGGGCGTTCATCTCGGTCCTGGTCGTCTGGGACCTGGCCGGACACCTGCCGCTGCCGCTCGGCGTCCTCGGGCACGAGGGCTCCACCGTCATCGTCGGCCTCAACGGCCTGCGCCTGCTGCGCGACGCCGCCTGGAACAGGGCGGCCGCCGGCTAAGGGCTGTCCCGTAATCCCCGGTGGATCAGCGCACGGCGTCAGATGCGGTGCATCTCCCCCAGCTACCGCTGGGAGGTGCCCCCGAGCGGAGGGGCGTCCTCATACTGGGCGTATTCGGGATACTGGGCGTATTCGGGCGCTCCGACAACGCGGCGAGGTGCCGTAGCTGTCGTCGTGCGCCCGCCGGGGATTACGGGACAGCCCTTAGGACCTGGTGCTGTGAACCTTGCCGGTCACAGCACTGGCGAGCGCCCGCGAGAAGTCGTACCGGGCTGGACAGTGCCGTGGCTGCGACCACTGCCCAGCCCGGAGTCTCATGCCCGCGCGGCCACCGGTCGCGGGTGCTCGTGCTCGCAGGCGTCGTCGATCCCGAAGGTCTCCCACTCCGGGAACGGGTCGTCCGTCGGCAGGCTCTCGCCCTCCGCCATCAGGCAGCAGGACAGGGCGGCTCGCAGCGCCTCGGCACGCAACCCGGTGCCGATGAAGACCAGTTCCTGGCCCTGCGCGGTGTCCGCGTCGCGGGCTCCGGAGGGCTCGAAGCGGGCCACGGCTCCCGCCTGCGACCACAGGCCCGTCACCTTCGGCCGGCTCGACAGCCAGAAGAAGCCCTTCGAGCGCAGGATCTGCCCGTAGGTCCCGCTGTCCAGGCCCTTCGTCACGAAGGTCCACAAGCGGCCCGGGTGGAAGGGCAGTTCGGAGCGGAAGACGGTGGAGGAGATGCCGTACTCCTCGGTCTCGGGAACGTGGTCGCCGTTGAGCTCCATGACCCAGCCGGGGGCCTGCTGGGCCCGCTCCAGGTCGAACAGTCCCGTACCCAGCACCTCGCCGAGCTCGACCCGCCCGCGCGTGGCGGGCACGATCCTGGCGACGGGGTTGAGGCGGGTGAGGGCGGCCCGGAGCCGGGCGGCGCCGTGCGCGTCGACGAGGTCGAGCTTGTTGAGCACGATGACGTCGGCGAACTCGATCTGGTCCATCAGCAGGTCGCTGACGGTGCGTTCGTCGTCCTCGTACGGGGCCAGCCCGCGCGCGGCGAGTTCGTCGCCGCTGCCGAGTTCGGGCAGGAAGTTCGCCGCGTCGACGACCGTGACCATGGTGTCGAGGCGGGCGAGGTCGCCGAGGGTGGCGCCGTCGTCCCGGGGGAAGGAGAAGGTGGCGGCGACCGGCATGGGCTCGGAGATGCCGCTGGACTCGATGAGGAGATGGTCGAAGCGGCCCTCCTGGGCGAGGCGGGCCACCTCTTCCAGCAGATCGTCGCGCAGGGTGCAGCAGATGCACCCGTTGGTCATCTCGACGAGCCGTTCCTCGGTCCGGGACAGCGCCGCACCGCCGCCCCGCACGAGCGCGGCGTCGATGTTGATCTCGCTCATGTCGTTGACGATGACCGCGACGCGCAGGCCCTCGCGGTTGGCGAGGACGTGGTTGAGCAGCGTGGTCTTGCCGGCGCCGAGGAACCCCGACAGGACGGTGACGGGCAGCCGGTCGTGCGTCACGGGCGTCAGCCCTCGGGGTGCAGGAGGCCGCGCTCGTACGCCTTCACCAGGCGCTGCGGGACCTGGTACACCGAGCCGTCGACCGTGACGGGCACCAGCTGCGGGGTGGTGGCCTTCCACTGGGCGCGGCGGTGACGGGTGTTGCTGCGGGACATCTTCCGCTTGGGGACAGCCATGGCGAACCTCCTGGGGCCGGTCGGGTGGGTGAGGGCGACGCTATATGAAAATGGATCCCATTGCCAATCTTCCCGTGTGGCGCCCTGAGACCGTCGGCTCGACTCCCCGGGACGGGCAGGTACACACTTGACGAAGAGGCCCGTTATCCCGTCATGTCCGGTCCGCACCTCGCCGGACCGGCGGCGACGGAAGGAGTTCTCCATGCACCCCCTCGCCCTCGCGGGCGCCGCGGCCGGCCGGATGGCCCACTATGCGGTCTCCGGTGTGGTTGGCGGCCTCATCATCAAGTACCTGCCCGACGCCAGGCCCGCGGCCCGCAAGGCGGTCGTCGGAGGCCTTGCGGGCGGGATCGTCGCGGGGCGCTGGCTCTCCTCGGCGGCCGAGGAGGCCCGGCTCAAGGCCGGTGACATGCTGGCGGAGGCCCGCGGCACGCTCGGCGAGGAAGTCCCGCCGCCCTCCGCGGTCGCCACCAACCACGATCACGGACACGAGCACTGACATGTCGACCGTGCTGGTGCGCTCCGTGGCCGCGGGCCGCGCCAGGCTGACCGTCCCCTGGCTGCGCGCCCGCCCCGGCTGCGCCGGACTGGTCGACGACCGGCTGACCGGCCTCGGCGGCTTCCGCGCCCTGCGGATCTTCCCCCGTACGGGAAGCGTCGTCATCTGGATGGCGCCGCAGGACCTGGACGTCGACGCCCTGGTCGCCGCCCTGGAGGAGGCCCCGTCCGAATCCGCGCCCGTCAAGGCCACCCGGTCGCTGCCCGACTCCTCCACCGGCGAGGTCGCCCGGCTGGTCGTCGGCGGCGCCGTCCTCGCCCTCGTGGCGCTGCGCCGGCTGCTGGGTCGGCCCAGGATCACCGTCGGCTCCTCCGGCTTCCTCGGCGCGGTCACCGTCTTCACGGGCCTGCCCTTCTTCCGTGGCGCCCTGCGCACCCTGCGCGGACGCCGCAGCCCCGGTACGGACACGCTCGTCACGGCGGCGACCGTCATCTCCCTGGTGCTGCGCGAGAACGTGGTCGCCCTCACCGTCCTGTGGCTGCTGAACATCGGCGAGTTCCTCCAGACCCTCACCCTGCGGCGGACCCGGCGCGCCATCGAGGACCTCCTCACCATCGGCGAGGAGCGCGTGTGGCGCGTCCACGAGGCCGGCGTGGAGGTGGAGGTGGCGCTGGAGGACGTACGGCCCGGCGATGTCGTCGCCGTGTACGAGCACCACCGCATCCCCGTCGACGGATACGTGGTCCACGGCGAAGCCCTGGTGGACCAGGCCGCCGTCACCGGCGAGGCCCTCCCCGTCTACACCCACGACGGCGCCCACGTGTACGCGGGCACCATCGTCACCTCCGGATCGCTCACCGTCCGCGCCGACGCGGTCGGCCGCGACACCACCGTGGGGCGCATCATCAGCCGGGTCGAGGAGGCCCAGGCCGACCGGGCGCCGATCCAGACCGTGGCCACGCGCTTCACCCAGCGGTTCGTCCCCGTCTCCTTCGCCCTCGCCGCCCTGACCTACGTGGTCACCCGCGACGCGCGGCGCGCCATGACCATGCTGCTCATCGCCTGCCCCTGCGCGGCGGGCCTCGCCACCCCGACCGCCATCAGCGCCGCCATCGGCAACGGAGCGCGCCGCGGCACCTTGATCAAGGGCGGCACCCATCTGGAGGGCGTGGGCCGCGTCACCGCCGTCGTCTTCGACAAGACGGGCACTCTCACCTTCGGCAAGCCCCTGGTCACCAGTGTGGTCAGCCTCAGCGACGCGTTCACCGCCGACCAGGTACTCAGCCTGGCCGCCTCGGGCGAGCTGCACGCCCGCCATCCGCTCGCGCAGGCCATCGTCGCCCGTACCGAGGAACAGCACCTGCACGTCCCCATCCACCAGGCCTGCGAGGTCGTGCTCGGCATGGGCATGCGCGCCGAACTCGACGGCACCCGCCTGCTGGTCGGCAGCCCGGCCCTGCTGCGCCGACACGGGGTGGAGCTCACCGTCGAAGCCCAGGGCTGGACCGAACGGTTGCGGCGCGGCGGCGAGACCGTCATCTGCCTGGCCCACGACGAGGACCTGATCGGCATGCTCGGTGTGTCCGACGCCGTGCGGGCGGGAGCCGACACCGTCATCCGGCAACTGCGCGACCTCGGGGTGTCCCGCGTGCTGCTGCTCACCGGCGACGCACCCGAGACCGCGCAGGTCGTCGCCGACGCGCTCGGCATCACCGAGGTGCACGCGCACGCGCTGCCCGAGGCCAAGCTCCAGCTCATCCGCGACCTCCAGGCCGAAGGGCACACCGTGGCGATGGTCGGCGACGGCACCAACGACGCCCCCGCCCTCGCACTGGCCGACGTGGGCATCACCATGGGCGAGCACTCCTCGCACGTGGCCCTGGAAACCGCCGACATCGCCCTCGCCGGCAACGACCTGAGGCAGGTCCCCGCCGTCGTCGAACTCAGCCGCCACACCTTGCGCGTCGTCCGGCAGAACTACGGCCTCGCCATCGGCGTCAACCTGCTCGGCCTGCTCGCCGGAGCCGGAGGCTCGATGAACCCCGTCCTGGCGGCCCTGCTGCACAACACCAGCAGCATCGCCGTCGTCGGCAACTCGGCACGCCTGGTCAGCCACACCCCGCATCTGCCGCTCGTGGCCGACGACGTACTGAAGGCGGCCCCGCTGGAGGACCGCCGCGTGCACTAGGGCCGGTGTGATGTCGTGATCAGTTGCTGGGTTCCGCCGCCTTCGTGGGGGTGGAATCCGGTAGAACATTGGTCGTGACGCGCAGGCAACTCACCGATGGTCAGTGGGAGTTCATCGGGCCGTACCTTCCGGTCGGAAGGTACGGCCCGTACCCGGAGCGGCTGCGGGAACAGTTCGAGGGGGTGATCTGGCGGTCCGTCCGGTCCAGCGGCCAGTGGCGGGAGATCCCTGCCGAGTTCGGTCCCTGGGGCCACCGTCTACGGGCGCTTCCGGGTCTGGCGGAACGCCGGCGTCTTCTCCGCCTGCTGGAAGGCCTGCGCGCGAGGCGGTCGGCCCGTCACCCACGACGCCGACCTCTACAAGGAACGGAACACCGTCGAACGCTTGATCAACAAACTGAAGGCCTGGCGAGGAATCGCCACCCGCTACGACAAGTCGCCCGAGAGCTACCTCGCAGGCCTCCACCTCCGCGCCGCAATGATCTGGATCGACGACCTCTTGAAGGTCGCCGGCTGATCACAACATCACACAGGCCCCAGCAGCAGCCCAGTAGTGGGGCGAACAAGCCGGTCAGCAGAGGCTGGGCTGGACGAGGCTGCGCGCGGAGCCCGCAGGCAGCGGACCGGTGGACATGTCTGGTGATCGCCGCCCACGCCCAGCTCCGGCTCGCCCAGCCCTCGTCGAACTACCGCAAACGGACAAACGACAAGGTGAGTGCCTGCTTCCGACCTCAGGGGCGGCACTCGTCCGAGTCAGGAGCCATGCGCTGCACCAGCGTCAACCCGCCCGCGCGACTCGTCCGGTCGGGCGGGCCGTCTCTCGTCCCGGGTTGGTCCGATGGGTTGGATCTGCCGGTGGGTCGCGCCGGGACGTTCCTGGCGGCGGCAGAGCCGGGGTTATGAATGCGTCATCTGACCATCCATGAGCATCAACCTCAGGAGCCACACGATGCGCCCCATCAGAGCAGCCTGTCTCGGCACGGCCACCGCGCTGGTCACCCTTCTCGCCTGCGTCCCTGTCGCGGCCGCCTCGACGGACAACGATTCCGCCGACGCCAAGGGCAAACACCGGGTCATCACACTCATCGGCCGGCTCGCGCAGCAGTCGTTCTTCCCTGTCAACCCCGGCGGCGGCCCCGCCCAGGGCGATCGGACCGTCTTCCGCTCGGTCCTCTTCGACGAGGACGGCAACCAGGTCGGCGACACCGGCGGCACCTGCACCACCACCCGGGTCGACAACGGCGGAGCGGAGGCGTGCTACGTGACCTACACCCTTCCGGGCGGCCAGCTCTCCGTGCAGGGGATGGTCTTCGGCCATCTCAACCCGGGCCCTCCCCCTTCGTTCGACAACGGGATCACCGGCGGCACCGGGGAATTCGACCGGGCTCGCGGCTCGGTCCACGTCGACACGGTCGTTCAGGGCACGAGGCGCTTCACGATCGACCTCTACAGCTGACTGACCCTGGCACCCACCCGGTGAGAAGGCTGGCCCGTCCACGGCACCGCCCACCGGCTCGATTGGTCCCATTGGCGGCGCCGCCACCAGGCTCGATCCCAGGGTAGATCGTCTTCTGTGGCGCAGATGCAACTGACTGACGCAGAACGGGAATTCATCGAGCCGTATTTGCCGATAGGCAGATACGGCTCGTACCCAGAGCGGCTGCGGCACCAGTTCGAGGGAGCGATCTGGCGAATCAGGACAGGCGGGCGGTGGCGGGAGATGCCGCAGGAGTTCGGCCCTTGGCCCGACCGGGCCGTCAACCAGAAGAAGAAGGGCCGCCAAGGCGGCCGGCCACTCAGTCACGACGCCGAGCTCTGCAAGGCAAGGAACACCGTCGAGCGCCTGATCAACAAGCTGAAAGCCTGACGCGGCATCGCCATCCGCTACGACAGGACCCCGAAAGCTGGACTCCACCTCCGCGCCTCCGTGATCCGGATCAGGGACCTCACGCGAGCCACGTGATCACGACTCGATACGCGCCCTAGGGCAGCGCCTACCTAGACGGCCACCACGCAGTCGTCGGAGCTGCGGGTGCCCAGGATGCTGACGATTCCGGCGGTGCCGTCGCCGAAGAACCGGGAGAACAGGCCGGCCGGGCGGCCGCCGAACAACAGCGGGCCGAAGACCGGGGCGACGTCCACGTCGTGCGGTGCGTCCGCGCCGTCGGCGACCAGGTCGACGCCCGGATGAGGGCTTGCGGCCCGAAGGCCGTGAACTCGTCGAAGGAGATACGGGGAAACCGGCAGGCCCCCGAGGCCGTCCCGCTCGGACGCGGGTCGCTCAGCGCTCACAGCCCTGGCCCCTTGTCATGTGTCATTTTTCCAGTGCCGCCATTTCCGGAGCCGGGTCCGCAGCCGCCCTCTTCCCGCGCAGCGCAGGCTGTCCCGCGAGGCTGAGCCCCAGGGCCACCACTCCGCCGCCGACGCCCGCCCACGCCGCCAGCCCGCGGAATTGTCCAGGTCGGCCAGCAGCCCGCCCACGGCCGTGCCCGAGGCGATCCCGAGGGCCCCGCAGCTGGTGAGTCACGAGAACGCCTCCGAGAGGGAGCCCTTCGGGGCCAGGGACTCCAGCAGCGTGCTGCCCGCGATCAGCGCCGGGGAGATCGCGATGCCCGCGACGACGGCGCAGAAGGCCATCACGAGGGAGGAGCCGGCGAAGGCGAGGGGGACCGCGCCGAGCGCGAGCAGACAGGTGGTGATCGAGAGCAACCGGGCTTGCGACAGCCGCCAGTTCACGGCGCCGTAGGTCACTCCGGCGATCAGACTGCCCACGGCTGTCAGCGAGATCAGCACGCCGGCGAGCCCGGGCGTCGACCGTTCCTGGGCGAAGGCGATCATCGTGACGCCGACCGCGCCGAACTGGAAGCCGAGGGCGGCGTAGGCGCGATCATCAGCACCCACACCCCGGGCACCGTGATCGCTCGCCGGGGGATCTGGCCCGGTGTCGGATCGGACGTCGGCTCGGACCGGCGGTGCAGCGACGGCGACGGAGCCGATGGTGGTCAGCGCCGCGCAACCCGCCGCTGGCTGGTGCGGTCGGCAAGCCGCCCGAACACGGGGCTGGCCACCCCTTGCGAGATCATCATCAGACAGGCGATGGACCGCATGGCGATCGGGAACCGGCCGATCACGCCCCATAATGCCAGCGGCGCGGCGCCGGGCCCGCGCAGCAGTCGTACTCAGGACCCGAGTCCGGAATGCGACCCCGAAGTACCCTCGGATACGCGGCCCCCCTCTGTGTAACACGTCGAATTGCCACGTCACGGTGCACTGGAGTGCGTAACCCATCACGTTGTACAGCCTGTTGAGGGCATGGGCTGTGGGGCCCTGAGGTCGTGAGGGCGAACGTAGTGGAGAGTGATCGAGTCGGCCCATGGACTGATGGCGTATACGGCGCGTCGAAGTTCAGACAAACGTCTGATGCGGCAAGGTCCCGTCCCTGTAAGGCAGTTCGCAGTACGCCGGCTGAGATCTTCCCGGCCTGGTACACCCATACGATGGCTGGCGGCCGCATGCGATCCATGAGGCAGGCGTGACGATTCGATTCAGGAGGCAGTCGTGACCGAGCTGACGTCCGAGAGCCCGGAACCGCGGGCCCCGGAGACCATAAAGCAGCGGAAGAACGGTCTGGACCGGGGAGTGAGCGACGAGCTCGCCGAGAACATGAAGCAGGGCTGGGCCGACACCGAGCGCCACGACCTGGAGCCCATCGCGCAGGCCGCGCACACCGCCCGGCGCCGCGCCGATCTCTCCGCCCGGTTCCCCGGCGAGCGCCTGGTGGTACCCGCCGGCAACCTGAAGGTCCGCGCCAACGACACCGACTATCCCTTCCGGCCCTCGTCCGACTACGTCTACCTGACCGGCGACCAGACGGAGGACGGCGTGCTCGTCCTGGAGCCCGGAGCGGACGGCGGTCACCGGGCCACCGCGTACCTGCTGCCCCGCTCCGACCGCGAGAACGGCGAGTTCTGGCTCTCCGGCAGGGGCGAGCTCTGGGACGGCCGGCGCAACAGCCTCACCGAGAACGAAAAGCTCCTCGGCCTGCCCTGCAAGGACATCCGCGACCTGGCCGGCGAGCTCAAGGAGGCCACCGGCCCGGTCCGCCTGCTGCGCGGCCACGACACCGGCATCGAAGCCGCCCTGCACGACAAGGTGACCGCCGAGCGCGACGAGGAGTTCCGCGTCTTCCTCTCCGAAATGCGCCGGCTCAAGGACGACTTCGAGATCGCCGACCTGCGCTTCGCCTGCGAGGCCACCGCCCGCGGCTTCGAGGACGTCGTCCGCTCCCTCGACCAGGCGCGGGCCACCTCTGAGCGCTACATCGAGGGCACCTTCTTCCTGCGCGCCCGCGTCGAGGGCAATACCGTCGGCTACAGCACGATCGCCGCCGCCGGCCCGCACGCCACCACCATCCACTGGGTGCGCAACGACGGCGCCGTGCGCTCCGGCGAGCTGCTGCTGCTCGACGCCGGCGTGGAGACCCGCAACCTCTACACCGCCGACGTCACCCGTACCCTGCCCGTGAGCGGCCGCTTCACCCCGCTCCAGCGCAAGATCTACGACGCGGTCCACGAGGCCCAGTCGGCCGGCATCGCAGCCGTCAAGCCGGGCGCCTCCTACCGCGACTTCCACGAAGCCGCCCAGCGGGTGCTCGCCGAACACCTGGTCGCCTGGGGCCTGCTCGGCGACCTCACGGTGGAAAGGGCCCTCGAACTCGGCCTGCACCGCCGCTGGACCATGCACGGCACCGGCCACATGCTCGGCCTCGACGTCCACGACTGCGCCGCGGCCCGCACGGAGCTGTACGCTGACGGGACGCTGGAGCCCGGCATCGTGCTCACCGTCGAGCCGGGGCTGTACTTCCAGGTCGACGACCTGACCGTGCCCGAGGAGTACCGAGGCATCGGCGTGCGGATCGAGGACGACATCCTCGTCACCGAGGACGGCAACGAGAACCTCTCGGTCGCCCTGCCCCGGCAGGCGGACGAGGTCGAGGCCTGGATGGCCGCCCTGCGGGCCTGACGCCCGGCCGAGGCGCCCGGCGGGTGCCTCGTACGTCGGTCCCGGGCCTCACCGCACGCCGAGGCCCGGACCCTCACGCCTTCTTGCCGCGACCCTCTCCCAGGAACCGGCGCAGCCTCGCCAGCGGCCACGTGTTGATGACGTCGTCCTTGGTCAGCCAGCCGCGCTGCGCCGTCGCCACCCCGTAACGCATGTACGGCAGGTGCGTGATGGCGTGTGCGTCGGAGTTCACGGCGAACTTCACGCCGTACCGTTTCGCGCGCAGGATGTCCTCGTCGCACAGGTCGAGCCGCTCGGGATGCGCGTTGATCTCCAGCGCGGTGCCCGACCGCGCGCAGGCCTTGAAGACTGCGTCGAAGTCGGCGTCGATGCCGGGGCGTTTGCCGATGCGGCGCGTCGTGGGATGGCCGATGACGGCGACGTACGGGTTCTCGCACGCGCGGATGAGGCGGCGGGTGAGTTCGCGGCGGCTCTGGTTGAAGTGCGAGTGGACCGAGGCCACGCAGATGTCGAAATCGGCGAGGAACTCGTCGGGCCAGTCCAGGGCGCCGTCCGGGCCGATGTTGAGTTCCGTGCCGTGCAGCAGCCGCATCTTGTGGTGCGTACCGTCGAGCGCGCGGACCCGCTCGCGCTGGGCGAGGATCTTCTCGCTGGTCATGCGCTGCATGTACAGGTTCGGTGCGTGGTCGGTGACGGCGTAGTACGTGTAACCGAGGCCGGCAGCGGCGGCGATCATGTCCTCCAGCGGGGCCAGCCCGTCGGTGGCGTCGGTGTGGGTGTGCAGATCGCCCCGGATGTCCCGCTCCGTGAGGAGGTCGGGCAGCTCCCCGCGCAGCCCTGCCTCGATCTCGCCCCGGTCCTCGCGCAGCGTCGGCGGTATCCACGGCAGTCCGAGCCGGTCGTAGATCGCCTCCTCCGTCTCGGAGGTGATGCTGTCGCCGCTCTCGGCGTCGAAGAGCCCGTACTCGGACAGCTTGAGGCCCTGACGCACGGCGAGTGCGCGCGTGCGGATGTTGTGCGCCTTGGAGCCGGTGAAGTACTGCAGCCCCGCGCCCCAGGAGGTCGGGGGGAGGACCCGGAGGTCCACCTGGAGGCCCGTGGTGGTCCGTACGGAGGTCTTCTTCTCCCCGTGCGCGATGACCTCGGCGGTGTGCGGCAGGCCGATGAGGGCGTCCATGAACGGTCCCGGCCGGCGGGCCGCGACCAGGAGGTCGACGTCGCCGATGGTCTCCCTCATCCGGCGCAGGGACCCCGCGTACGCGCACCGGACGCAGCCCCGGACGGCCGACAGCTCGGCGACGAGCTGTTCGGCGATGTCCAGGGCGGCGCTGACGAGCATCCGGCCCTCACCGGCCTTCTGCAGCACGGAGATGCCGTGCAGGATGTTCTCCTCGGTCCGCTCCCCGAAGCCCTTCAGGTCGCGCAGCCGTTCCTCGTGGATGGCGTCGAGCAGCTGGTCGACGGAGGCGACGCCCAGCTCCTCGTAGAGGATCATGGCCTTGCGGGGGCCGAGGCCCGGGATCGTGAGCAGTTCGCGCACCCCGGCCGGCACGGACGCCCGGGCCTTCTCGACGACGGTCATGCGGCCCGTGCGGAGGTACTCGAGGATCTTGTCCGCGACGGACTTGCCGACGTTCGGGATCTCGCGCAGCTCCTTGGCGTCGAGCGTCGAGACGTCCCGCGGGTAGCCGCCGACGGCACGGGCGGCCTTTTCGTAGGCGCGCGCCTTGAAGGCCTCCCCGCCCCGGATCGCGATGAGGTCGGCGTACTCCTGGAGCAGCGCCTCGATCTGTTCGTTGGCACCGGCCATACCTCCAGGGTGCCCCCCTTCACCCCGCACGGGCACGCCGGGGGCGGGGCGCGGGGCCACGCGGGCCGGTGGGCGTAGCCGTCTACCCGCACTGGTCACATGTCACACTGCGCGCATGAGTGCTTGTGAGGACCTGGACGACGCTCCTCCGGATGTGGAGCCGATCCCACCCGTCGACGGATGTGCCGAGTGCCTGGCACAGGGCGAGCGCGACTGGGTGCACTTGCGTCTCTGCCTGAGCTGCGGACACATCGGTTGCTGTGACAGTTCACCCGGCAAGCACGCGTCGGCGCATTTCCACCGGACCGGTCACCCGGTGATCCGTTCGTACGAAGCGGACGAGGACTGGCGCTGGTGCTTCGCACACGAGGTCATCGGCTAGAGGTGTCCGCCGATCGCCCGCGTCCTGGCCGCGGCGTCGAAAAGGGCCCAGCCGTCGACCTCTTCGGTCGCGGGGCCGTCCGGACGCCACCCGCGGGCCTGGGCCTCTTCGAGCAGGGCCCGGACGGTGCCGGGTTCGTGCAGGTTCAAGCTGCCGCCCTCGGCCTTGCAGACCTCCCCCGAGTGCATCGGGTAGCCGTCCGGGACGAGTCTGCCGGGGCCCGCTCGGAAGACGGTGCGCAGGGACCCCCGCGCACCGGCCGGGTAGAGGGTGAGGGTCTCGCGGCAGTCCTCGTACCCTCGGCCGGTGCCCAGGGCGCGGTGGGCGTGGCGTACCGACCACATGTAGGTGTTCCCGTCGACCACGAGGCGCCGGGCTGTTCTCGGGTTGCGAGCCATCAGCAGTTCATCCCCGGTCGGTCGGGTCGGGTGTCCAGGCAGCAGCGTACGAAGTCCTGGACCACGGGGTCGGTGTCGTTCGAGGGGGCCCAGGCGACGCCGACCCGGCTGGGGCTGAGTCCGCTGACGGGGCGGTAGGTGATGCCGGGGCGGGCGTAGAAGCGCGCGGAGGACTCGGGGGTGAGGGCGACGCCGTAGCCGTTGGCGATCGCGCTGAGCCAGTCGTCGGGCTGTTCGGTGACGGCCCCGACGCGGACCGGGTGGCCTTCGCGTTCGTCGGTGCCCAGCCAGTACTCCCGCCACGCGCCGGTTTCGGGCGGGGCCGCCACGAACGGCTCGTCCCACAGGTCCCGGAAGGAGATCCGCTCGCGCGCGGCGAGCGGGTGGGCGGCCGGCAGGGCGACCCAGCGGGGCTCGGTGAACAGCACCTCCACGCGCAGGGCGTCCTGGCCGGGGAAGGGCAGCCGCAGGAGGGCGACGTCGACGTCCGCGTCGGCGAGTCCGGCGGTCGGGTCCGACCACGACGCCTGCCGCATCTCGGCCCGCCAGCCCGGCCGGCGGCGGGCGAACGCCGCGATGATGCCCGGGGTGGTCTCGTTGGCGGCGCTCGCGAGGAAGCCGATCCGCAGGACGCGGGCCGCCCGGCCGGCCGCGGTCCTCGTGTCGTGCAGGACCTGATCCCAGTCGGACAGGAGCGCGGGGATCCGCTCCGCCAGGGTGCGGCCCGGGCCGGTGAGGGCCATGCCGGCGCGGGACCGGGTGAACAGCGCCAGCCCGAGCAGGGTTTCCAGCTGCTTGATCTGTTTGGTCAGCGCCGGCTGGGACACGAACAGCCGTTCAGCGGCGCGGGTGAGGTTCCCCTCCTCGGCCACTGCGACGAAGGAGCGCAGCAGTCGGGTGTGGACGTCCATGCCGTCAGGTTATCGATGCAGGTATTGGACGCCAAGAGGGAGCCGGGCGAGGGTTTTCACAGGGGGCGGCGGTCGGCCGACCCCGGTGTGCCGAACGGAGCTTGGCCGTGTTCATCGCCTACTTGTGCGTCACCGTCCTCACGATCCTGGCCAACGCCTGGGAGGCCGTCACCAACTTCGCGAGAGCCCGGTCCGTCCTCGCCAACGCGACCGAAGTGGGCGTCCCGCACTCCTGGCTCCCGATGCTCGGCGCGCTGAAGGGGGCCGGAGCCGTGGGGCTCGTGCTCGGGCTCCTCGGCTTCCGGTCCATCGGGATCGCCGCAGCGACCGGGCTCGTGCTCTTCATGATCTGCGCCGTCGCCGTCCACGTCCGGGCCCGTGTCCTCTACAACATCGCCTTTCCCGGCGCCTTCCTGGGTCTGGCCGGCGCGGCCCTCGTCCTCGCCGTCGTGCGGTGAACGGCCGGGCGCCCAGGGGTGGCCGTCACCGCTGCGCTCCAGACTGGGATCGTCCTCGGGGGAGGGCTGCCGGGGGCCCGGCAGGAACTTCGCGGACTTCGTCCGGAGTTGTCGGGCGAGGTAGTCGGCGGCGTCGTCGGGGCGCATCCGCGCGAGAGCCACGAGGCAGGTGATGACGGTGTCGGCGACTTCCGCGTGGACGTCCGTCCAGCCGTGGCTGAAACCCTTGCGGGGGTTCGTGCCACGGGCGCCGATGACGGCCTGGGCCGCCTCGCCGAACTCCTCGCCGATCTTGAGGACCTGCAGGGTCCACTGCTCTTGGACCGACAGCCCTCGCTCGTCGTCCTGCCGGGCGAATGATCGGGCGAGCGTCTCGATGGTGGGCCATACGTCTCGCACGGGGTTCCTCCTCTGCTCGGGCTCCGGTGGCGGGGGCCTCGGAGCGGCCGCCGCGCCGTGTTCACTCAGAGCCCGCTCGTGAACGGCCGGCAGAGGCTGGGGGTCACGGGGTGCGGAGCATGCCCGGCGTCGAGGAGCAAGTCGGCGTTCACCTCGCCGTGTTGCTGATCATCGGGTAGATTTTCTAGAAACTGATTCCAATTTCTGGCGGAGCTGACGTGTTAGAGCTGAGGGGGAGCGGAGCCGAGCCGCTGGAGGCGGAGGATCCGCGCCGGATCGGGTCGATTCCGCTGGCGGGCCGGCTCGGGGCCGGCGGTATGGGGCGGGTGTACCTCGGGGTCCAAGAGGGCCGGTACGTCGCCGTCAAGCAACTGCTGTCCTCCGTGGTCGGCGAGGACGAGGACTTCCTGCGCCGTTTCGGGCACGAACTGGACAACCTCTCCCGGCTGCCCGCGCAGGCCACCGCGCCGCTGGTCGCCAGTGACCGCACCGCGAGGCCTCCCTGGTTCGCCACCGCGTACATCCCCGGGCTCACCCTGAGGGAAGCCGTCGAGCTGAACGGCAGCCCCCTGCCCGAGCACGCGCTGTGGCTGGTGCTGCGAGAGGCGGCCGCGGGCCTGGCGTCCGTGCACGCGCTGGACATGGTGCACCGGGACCTCAAGCCGTCCAACGTCATGCTGACCCTCGACGGTCTCACCCTCATCGACTTCGGCGTCGCCCGGGCCGCCGAACAGAGTCAGCTGACCCGGACCGGCATGGTCGTGGGTACGCCCGCCTACATGGCGCCCGAACAGGCCTCCGGCAAGCGGCGGTTGAGTGGCGCCACCGACGTGTTCGCGCTCGGCTCGGTACTCGCGTACGCGGCGTGCGGCCGACCGCCCTTCGGCGACGAGTCGGGGCACGGCGTGCTGTACCGCATCGTCCACGAAGAGCCTGACCTGGAGCCGTTGCGGGAGCTGGCGCCGGACCTCGCCGAGGTCGTCGAGGCCTGTCTCGACAAGGACCCCGAGGGCCGCCCCACCGCCGCCGAACTCCTCGAAAGCGCGACCCGGCACGGCCCGTTCACCGCCCCGCTGTGGCCGACGGCCATCACCGAGCGCCTGTCCGAGCGGGCCGCCTTCGCCGCGAACGTGCAGGAGATCGACGTACCGACGTTCCCGCTCGCGGGCGGAAAGCGGGAACCGGAGAAGGACCCGGAGCCCAAGCCCGCGGACGAGCCCCCTCCGGAACGGGCCGAACAGCCCGAACGACCCGAACGCCGCCGCCGTACCCGCGTCCTCCTCGCCGTCGTCCCCGTCGTCGTGGTCGCGGGCGGTACGACGCTCGCCATCCAGAACCTGCCGCACACGTCCTCGCCGCGGGCCGAGGCACCGGCCACGCCGCTCGCCTCCGCCCCGGCCTCGGCGCCGGCCGGCCAGACGCCGTCGCCGGTGGGCGCGAGCCCGTCGGGTCCGGCGTCACCGGCGCAGTCGCCGGCCACGGGCCAGGTGGAGGGGGGCGCCCAGGGCCAGGGGCAGGGAGGGCCAGGCGGGCCCCAGATGCCGCCCGCCGGGGGCGGCCCCCACGCCACCGGCACACAGAACGGCTCGGGCGGCTCCGCCGGCTCCGGCCCCTCCAGCCCGTCCAACCCCTCCAGCCCCGCGGGCGGATCGGGCCCCTCGGGCGGCTCCGGCAGCGCGGGCCCCTCCAGCGGCGGTACGTCCACGGCCACCACACCCCCCGCCTCCTCCACCCACCGCTACCGCAACGGCGACAACGGCAGGTGCGTCACCCAGGTCTACGGCTCTTCGGACCATGGCGACTGCTCGGACTCGACCGCCTGGTGGACCGTGCAGAGCGGGTCCGACGGCAGCTTCAAGCTCGTCAACAAGCAGACGGGTCAGTGCCTGTACGCCAACATGCTCGGCCAGGCCGTCTTCGTCGGCGCCTGCTCCCAGGACACCAGCCGGCTGTGGCGTACGGGTTCGAACGGCAACCTCCGCAATGACTACAGCGGCGGCTGCCTCGACCTGGGCATGAGCAGCGGCCTGGTGACGAGCACGTGCGCCGGTGAGGCGTCGCAGCGCTGGACGAGACAGACCTGAGGGCCGGGCCCGGCCTCGGTACGCAACGCGGCGCCACCCCGCTGCGGCGTGTCCTGCCGAAGCTGGTCGAGCGGTAACCCGCAGCGCTACGGCCACACCACGTTGCGCGGCCTGTGCCAGGACATGCACGAACACCTCACGCGCGCCGGACTGATCAACGCCCTGGACACCGCCTTCCGGCAACTTCCCGAACCGGTCCACCCGCCGCAGCACTGCTACCAGCGGCTGATCAGGGGCGGCACCGAACGTATCCGCCTCGCGGAGGCATCGGGGCGGGTCGCCGCCGCCATGGTCACCGTCACGCCGCCCGGCATCCCCGTCCTGATCCCCGGAGAAGCACTCGGCGCGCCCGACGGCCCGGTCCTGCGCTACCTCGGCGCCCTGGAGGCATTCGACCGGGCCTTCCCCGGATTCCACAGCGAGGCGCACGGCGTCACCATCGACCCGGACACCGGCGACTACCTCATCGAATGCGTACGCCAGGACGGTTCGTCCACCGGCGGCGGGTGAGGCTCAGTGGCCGTCGGGGGTGTGGTGCCCGGTGTGGGTGTCCCCGTTCTCGAGGGAGCCGCCGAGCCGGCCGCGCAGTGCGGTCAGCGCGTCCGCCGATGGGGTCGTGACGACCCACCGGTCACCGACCAGGTAGGTACCGCCGTAGTTCCGGGCCTCCGTCAGCCACGCGCGCAGACCCGGCTCGGCGGCGAAGGTGACCATACGGTAGGCGCCCTGCCCGGATTCGCAGCCCCCTTCGCGCAATTCTTCGGCCTGGACGTTCACTTCGGCCGTGCACCCGATGGCGGTGGCGATCTCCTCGATCGAGACGGATCGTGTTCCGCTCTGCCGGTCGTCGTGCGTCCCCGCCGGGGCGTGCGGCGCCGAGGGGCCCGCGCAGCCGCCGCACAACAGGGCGGCGCACACCGCCGTGACCGCCGAAAGCGCCGGGCGGAAGGACTGGATTCGGCGGTCGGTCGACAGCATGGCAACCTCACGGACGGGAACGGGTCGGGATGGGAAACTAGCCGGTCGCCTTCGCCTTCGCCTTCTCGCCCTTGTCGGTGACGGCGAACCAGAGGCCCTGCTTGGCGTGCCCGCTGATGTCACCGGGCTCCGTGTCACCGGTGAACCAGTAGACCGGCCAGCAGTCGATCGTCATCTGCTCCGTCCCGTCGGGCCGTTTCACCGAGCCGACGAGTTCCGGGGCAATTCCCGACACCTTGTCCTTGGCGACGGCCTTTGCGGGCTTCCAGGTGTCGAGGCAGGCGCCGAGGCAGCCCAATTTCATCGGCCAGGCGCTGTCCTTGTCGAAACGATAGAGTGTCCGCCCTTCCCCATCGGCGAGGATGTTGCCGAGCCGTGCGTTCTTGTCGACGGAAAGGCCGACGTCCTCCTTCGCGCCTTCCGCCCCCGCCGCTTCCCGGGCCGCCTTCTTCCCGGCGACGGCCGGCTTTCCATCCGCCCCCAGCACGTGCCACGTGCCGCCGACGCCCTCACCGAGCGTGTCTCCCGCCTTGGTGTCCTTCGCGTAGCGGTACACGGGCCATCCCGCGAGGGTGAGCTGCCGCGTCCCGTCGGCCCGCTCGACCGAGCCGAGAAGGGTGGAGTCGACTCCCTCGCCGGCCGACGCGGCGTCCGCCGCCACCGGGGGCCAGGCCTTGGCGCAGTCCCCGTCGCAGGTGGACATGGGGGGCCGGGCCGTGTCCTTGTCGAACCGGTAGAGGGTGAAGCCCTCCCCGTCCGTGACCGTCCCGCCCAGCTCGGGGACCTCCCGTACCGTCAGCTGCCCGGCCGGACTCGCGGCTCCGCCCGCCGGGGCGCCGGCCGGGTCGCCTCCGGCCGCGTCGTCCCCGTAGGGCGAGCCCGACCCGGGCGCCGCGCCCGACCCGTACGCGCCGCCCGTGTCGTGTGCGGGCCCGAGTTGTTTGCTGCCGCTCACCGGCTGCACCGCTGTTCTGTCTTCGGACGATTTCTCCGCGATTCCACATCCGGCCGTCAGTATCAATACGGCGACCGCCGACCCGGCGAACATCTCACGACGCCTCTTGTCCATGATCTCTCCTTCGGACTTCGGGTTTCTGTGTTTTCGTTCCCGCACTCATTGATACGGGTCGCAGGCCGACCGGAGTTCATAACTCCCGGAATTTGTCACAGCGCGCCAAGAATGAACTCGTGGGGGGCGGCGGCCGTTCACGGACTCAGTCCTGAATGCGCAGCGCGAGGGCCGGGCAGCGCCGTACCGCGCGCAGCGCCTTCGGCCGCAGTCGTCCCGGCACCGGCATGGAGCCCTCAGCCGGGAAGCCGTCCTCGTCGAGCCGAACGACGTCGGGGACGATGTCCGCGCACAGCCCGTGCCCCTTGCACAGGGTCCAGTTGACGATCAGCCGCTCCGGGCCCTCATCCTGCGGCAGCGCCTCCGGCAATGGCAGTGCCCCCAGCACCGGTCGGCCGCACCCGCTCCCGAGGGCGTGGCCCCTGAACTCGTCGGGGAACGCGGCGAGCGCCGACGCCACGAAGTGCGACGTACCGTCGGGGTGGCTGCACGCCCCGCGGCCCCGGACCGCTCTCAGCCGTGACTCCACCGCTTCGAGGGCTGCCCGGCCGCCTCCCCGCACGGCCTGCTCCAGTACGTCGGCGAGCCCCGGCAGGCCCCGGACGCACGGCCCGCACTGCCCGGCCGACTCCTTCGCCATCCAGCGGGTCACCCGCGCCACCTCACCGGCCGGACAGGTGTCCTCCGGCAGCGGCAGGACCGCGCCCGCGCCCAGTACCGCGCCGAACGTGGCCAGGGACAGCCGGGACACCTGCGAGGCACGGGCGGAGCCGGGATCCAGCCATCTGCCGTGATAGCCGCCGACGAGCACGCCTTGGCCGGGGTCCGTGCCGCACAGGTCCAGGACGTACGCCAGGGACGTCCCCGTCGGCGTCTCCACGACGGTGGACCCGGCGACCGTCAGCAGGACGGTGCCCGGCTCCCCGGACAGACCGGCCGTACGGTACGCCGGCGCGCCCAGCCGTGCGGCGACCGCGAGTTGGGCGAACGTCTCGGTGTTCGACAGCAGGGTGGGCACTGCGTTCAGGCCGCGCTCGCTGGTGCGGACCTTGCGTCCCGACGGCAGCGCCGGACCACCGTTCAAACCGCTGACGAGGGCGGTTCCCTCCCCGGTCACGAAGCGCTCGGGGAGCCGTACCACGCGCACCCGACGGCCGGCCGGGCCGCGTTCCGCGACGGCTTCACGTACGGACTGCTCCACGTCCCCCCTGGTCACGGCCAGCACGACGTCCTCGGCGGCCAGCGCGGCCGCGGCCAGCAGAGCGCCGTCGAGTACCAGATGCGGGGCGTGCAGCAGCAGCGCGGTGTCCTTGAGGCAGCCCGGCTCGCCTTCGCTGCCGTTGACGACGACGGCGGTACGCCCGTCCCGTCCCCGGGCCGAGCGGATGACGGCACGCAGCTTGCGGGCGAAGGGGAAGGCCGCCCCGCCCCGGCCCCGCAGGTCGATGTCGTCCGCGAGGTGGACCAGTTCGTCCGGGTGGTACCGGGGCAGGGCGCCGTGCGTGTCCAGATGCGCTTCGCCGTCCAGTCGTGGGACCCGGTCGAGTCCGGCCAGCAGCCGGGGGGCGCCCACGCAGGCGAGCCCGGGGCGCGGATCGCGGGTCACATCGCCCGCTCTCGGGACCCCAGTTGATCGCCGGGGCGGTCCGGGCTTCCGGCGGCCCGGCCCGGCACGTACCCGGTGAGCGGTTCCAGGGGCGGCGGCCGGCGCACGAAGGACCGCTGGACGCCGGGGCGTTGCGGGGGACGCTCCGGGTCGGCCGCCACGGGCTGCCGGTCCGCCCGCCGGGACGGCACGCCGCGCATCCTGGCTCTCAGACGGAGCGCGAGGACACCGGCGACCCCGATCAGGCACAGCGCGTAGGCCGCCGTCACTCCCGCGCCGCCGGGGCGGCCCGCCTTCAGGCCGTGCACCAGCGACGCGCCCCAGGCGGGGTACGCGCCGAAGTGCAGGGCCCGCCACCACAGGGAGCGGCTCTCGGTGGCGAAGGCGCTGCGCACGGCGCCGGACACCGCCACCGTCACGAAGAGGTATCCCGCCAGCGTGCCGAGGCCTATGAGCACGGGCCGGTCGCTGTCCGCGAACGGCAGGACCACCGAAGCGGCGCTGGTCTGCCGCTCCGCGACCTTGACCCATATGTGGAGGGCCAGGAATCCCAGCCCGGACACCGCCAAGCCCCGGTGCACGCCCTGGGCGAGCAGCCGGTGGCCCGACCACAGCAGCACCCGGTCCGTGGCCAGCAGCCCCCACAGGACGGTGGCCGTGAGCGAGACGAGCGAGAGCACTCCCGCTCCGAAGTCCAGAAAGTCCCAGACGTGGGTGAGGGCACCCGCGCGGGCCGCCACGGTGACGGCCACGAGGGCCGCGGCGCCGGCGCAGACCGGGCCGGACCGCGGTCTTCCGGCGACGGGCAGGAGGGAGGGCCGCCGGACGGCACGCCGCCCGGCGGCCGGAGCCACCGCTGCCGCATGACGGCTCCTGCGGCGGGCTCTGTGCGAACGGGGCATATGAGGCTGGGACAGGGGCATCCAGTTCTCCTGTGCGCCTGGGCCCCGAGCGGTCCACCTGGCGCTCGGCACCCGGGGATCGTGGTCGGCAGTCCTTGGCGGCGCAGTACAACTCCTGCGCCGACCGAAGCAGTTGGGGGCCGGAGTGCAGCAGCATCGTGGAGCCGCACAGCACCTCCACAGGTTTTATCGAAACGTGATAATTTCTCGCACCCCGTCTCCGGCACATCGAACAACACCGGAAGATTCCCCTCCAGCGGGGGTTGCGACAGGCCACCGCGCCGCCCGCCACCTACGCGTCCCCGACGGCAAAGATGAGGCAAAACTGCCGGACCGTAAGGGGTAGGACCCCTCAAGGAGGGAGTAGGAGGGTCTCAACTCGCCTGGCGAACAAGGTCGTTGATGAGACGGCTGACCTCGGCGGGCCTGTCGCTCTCCCATCGGACAGGCCTCACCCCGGCATGAACGAGGAAACGATGTGCGAACTTCTGAACCGCATCTGGTCCCGCCCCCGCGGCGAGTGGACCCGCGTCCTGCGCAGGGAACTTCCCGCGTTGGCCGACGAGATAGTGGAGGAGCTTCTGCATGGAATTCCGGGATTTTCCGCGCTTATCGATGACAACGATGCCATCGATGACGAATTGCTCAGGCGCACAGTAGAAAGGGCACTTCTCACCGCCCTCGGCTATCGGAATCCGGACGAACGGGAGGCGCGCGGCGACCACTCAGGCCCCGGCAAGGAGCATGAGCGGCGCCCGGAACAGGCATCGGACGAGGAGGACAACGAGGTCAGGCACGACGGCAGGCGCGAGGACAGCCGCCAGGACATCCGCGGATGCGTCCGCGAGGTCGAACGGGAGGACGGCCCCGGAGCCGGACACGGCGGTGGACACGGCGGTGGACACGGCGGTGGACACGGCGGCGTTGCCGGCTACCGGCAGGAGTGCCCCGCACCACCCGACCGGACGCGTCAGGACCTGTTCCAGGCGCTCACCGACGACAGGACCGCCTCGGAGGGCTCGCTCACCGAGCTGGCCGAGGCGGCCGGCTGGCCCCTCCCGCCCGCCGTACGGGCCGTCGTACTGGCCACCCCCGGCGAGACGCAACAGTTGGCGGCCGTACTGGACGACGCCCTCGCCGGCATGTTCGCGGGCCGGCCCTGCCTGCTGGTCCCGAGCGCCGACCCGGACGCCCGGACCCCTCTGGAACTCCCGCTGCGCGGTCGCCTCGCAGCCGTCGGCCACGCGGTCCCCTTGAGGGACACCGCGTCCTCCCTGCGCTGGGCACTGCGCCTGCTCGCCCTCACCCCCAGCCGCCAAGGCCTGGAGGCCCGGCCGGTCTTCGTCGACGACCACCTCTCCACCCTGCTGCTCCTCCAGGACGAGCCCCTCGCCCACGCGCTGGCCGCCCGATGGCTGCGCCCGCTGGCGGACCTGACCCCGCGCCAGAGCGAGCGGCTGGAGGTGACCCTGCTCGCCTGGCTCGAAGGCGGTGGCGCCCCGGAGGCGGCGAAGGCCTTGAGCGTGCATCCGCAGACCGTGCGCTACCGCATGCGGCAACTGGAGAAGCTGTTCGGACCCGGGCTGCGTGACCCCCGTACCCGGTTCGAGCTGGAGATGGCCTTGCGCAGCCGCCGGCTGATGGCGCAGGTACGGCTTCAGCACTCGCGGCTGGGACGCAGGACGGCGCGCGTCGTCACGGCGGACTTCACGCCGCTGGTCGTGGGGAGGATGGCCCGCGTCAACGGCCTCTGACCGCCGGCAGTAGCGCCCGGCCCGGCCCCGCACCCGCGGGACCGGGCCGGGCTCGTTCGTCCGTACGGAAACCGGAGAGGCCGCCCGTGCTCGGCGTGATGCCCAGCAGCATGGCGGCCTCGTGCGGCGGTATGCGGTGTTGGCCCGAAGTCGGCTTCGGGCCAACACCTTCCCGGGCCGGGCGCGGTGCGAGGGGGAGGGGGCGCCCGGACCGGGAGCAGGGGGTGATCCGTCACCGTGCCGGCACCGGCACCGGGGCCGGGGTCAGCGGCAGGCGCGCCCGCCGTTGATGCAGCCCACGGCCTTGGCCATCAGGCCCGTCGACATCACGTTGATGAAGTCGTCGTGGTCGGTGACCGGCTTGTGCAGCTGTTCGGGGAAACTGTCGACGGCGAACCGGGCACCGGGCGAGATGCCGTACGTGAGCCGCTGGACCAGCTGCGGAATGGCGGTGAAGCCCTTCGGGCAACGGCCGTCCCTGTCCGGGAAGGCGACGTGGGTGCGGTGGTTGGCGCTGTCGGTGTTCCGGCCGTCCCAGCAGCTCTGGAAGGTGAAGGTGCGGACCACGTCGCTGCCCTTCGGGCAGATCGGGTACTTGTCCTTCAGCTGGCGGTTCTCGAAGCCGGTGCAGCTCCACGAGGCGTTGGCATTGGCGTTGCCGTTGGTGAGGGCCTTCGCGTCGCCGGTGATGATGCGCAGGAAGCGCGGCATGGCCTTCACCTGGCCGACCGGGCTCCCCTTGAAGGTGATCGTCACCTGCTTCGGTCGCAGGATGGTGCCGACGTTGGCGTCCTGGCCGCCGCCGGGCGCCTGGGCGTCCCGTTCCGCCTTGCCGTCGCGCAGTCGCAGCACCGGCCAGTAGTAGCTGGACTGGTCGCCGTTGGTGCAGGTGGTGCCCGCGGCGGCGAGGCTGTCGTTGGTGGAGAAGGCGTCGGTGGACTTGTTGCCCACGTAGTCGTGCATGTGGTGGGCGCCGTTGGAGACACCCGGCGCGACGATGACGTTGTCCGGGTTGAAGTGGCCGTTCTCGTTGCGGCCGCACGCGGAGCTGAAGGATCCCGAGGAGGCTCCGGCCGAGGGCGCGGGGGTGCGTACGTTCGGCCGGACCCTGGTGATGTCGGCGAAGTCGCTGCGGGCCGGACCGCCCTTCTGCCCGGTGGCGTTGACGGCGCCGGCGTCGCCGGAACGCTCGGCGGCCAGGCTGTTCACGTCGCCGTCCGCGCTCTCGCCGTCGGCGTTCTCGTCGTCCGCGGCGGGCGCCTCCTTCATCGCGCAGCCGCTCAAGGCCTCCAGTCCTTGCGGCCGGGCCCCGGCTTTCGTCAGAGCATCGGACACGTCGGCGATGGTCTTGGCGCGCTGGTCCTTGAGTCCGGGGAGGAGTACGTCCCCCTTCACCTCGTCGGCGGCGAGCCGCCGGTAGGCGTCGGCCACTTGGACGTCCAGCTGGGCGAGCTTCTCGTCGACCTCCGCCCTGGCCTGGTCGGGGACGGCGGTGAGCGCGTCACCCACGTCGGGGCAGTCGATGGTGGCCGTCAGCTGCGCCGCGGGCGCCGCGCGGTCGCCGTCCTGACCGGCGGACGCGTTGCCGGCGACGACGGCCACCCCGCCGCCGCCCAGCAGCAGAGCGCAGGCCGTGGCCAGGAGCACTTTCGGCAACCGGGGTCGTGTGTGGCCCTGTTGACTCATGAGATCACTTCACTTCGTCGATCGGACATTTGAGGGGACACGGTCCAGCGGTCGGACCGGGGGGACGGAGGCGGGAGCCGGGGTCGGGTCGGCGAGAGCGTCGAAGTCGACCAGCCCGCTCTCCTCCAGGACCGAGATGTGGTCCAGGACCGTGGAGTTGGCGGAGGTGGCGAGAGCGCGGACCATGGAATTGCGGGTCTGTGCCCGCACTTGCGCCACCAGGGCGAACACCTTTCCGTGTGCTCGGCGCAGCAGCTGGATGAACAGCCGCTCGTAGTCGGCTCCCTGGGCGCGGCTCAATTGGCCCAGCCAGTCCTGCTGCTCCGGGGTCGGCTGGTTGGGCAGGTCGATGCCGAGGGCCTGGCCGACCTGTATGACCTGCTGGTCCAGGTCGGTGTGGCCCTCGACGAGGTGCTCGCCGGCGGTACGCACCGAGGCACGTGTCCCGCGTTGTTGGGCCTGCCGCCCGGCGGGGAGCTCCCAGAGCCCGGCGAGCCGTACCTTCCGTACGAAGTCCCGGTCCGTGGGAGTCAGCGACCCGTACGCCGTACTCATGATCCCGGCGCTGTCGTCGCCGGCCGCCGGGCCGGCGACCGCGGCCGAGGGCCGGCCGCCGAACTTCTCCACGGGGATCAGCAGAGCGATCAACGTGACGGCAAGGGCGGCGATGACGAAACCGCTCCCGAGCGTGTATCTCGTGGCAACCGACAAGCCGCTGACAGGTCGCCGCCGGAATGACAGCACAGTGCCTCCTAGCTCCATGGGCCGGGAGGGGCGTGCGGGCCGAGGGCCCGTACGTACCGTGCGGTGCGCACCCGCATTCCCGGGGTGCCACGGGACGCTAGTGCCCCCTGTGGTACCGCCACCGCAGGACCATCACCATCGGACAAACATCCGGGTGGATCCCCGAAAGGCTGGTACCTTCTCGCGCCCGCCGGCGGCTAAGGCTTCGGGGGTGTGGCGAGGACACGCAGGACGAGGCGGACGCCGAGGTCGAATCCGCGGGTGTCCAGCTCGGCCAGGCCGCCGGGCCGGGTGTCGGCCGCGTGCAGGGAGGCGGCGAGGTCCGGATAACGGGGGAGGTAGTCGGCGGGGGCGCGGGTGAAGCCGGCCGTGAACGTCTCCAGAGCGGAGCCGAGGACGAGGTTGTCGAGGGCGGCGGCGGCCTCGGCCGCCCCGGCCGGGGTGCAGCCGGACCGGGTCAGGGCGCGGAGCAGGGCGTCGTAGCCGCGCAGGGCCTTGTCGGAGGAGACCCGGTGGCGGGCCACGAGCGGGATCATGTGCGGGTACCGCAGGTAGACCCGGCGGTAGCCGTGGGCGTAGGCGGCGATGCCCTCCGCCCCGCCCGGGTCCGTCAGTGGACCCAGGTCGATCTCGTCGTTGATCAGCTCCGCGACCGCGTCGAGCAGGTCTTCCTTGGACGCGACGTGGTGGTACAGCGACGCCCCGCGCACCCCGAGCCGGTCGGCGATCGTCCGCATCTTCAGGGCTTCCACGCCCTGCTCGTCCAAGAGCTCCAGAGCCGCGCGGGCGATGATCGCACGGCTGAGAAGGCTCTGGCTCGGCCGTGCCATGTCGACTCCCTCGTCCTCGGATCTGCAGATTACCTGTCAGGAACGCTTCACAAGCCCCCGGGTCCACCGCTACATTCACGCCACCTCGTTTACCTAACGCGGTTAGATTTAGCGCGTCGGGGCCGGTGACGGCCGCGCGCGCCTGGTGAGGTGATCATGAAGGACACGCCGAACGGCCCCACGACAGCCGTTCCCCTGCCCCCACAACCCCCAGCCGACGCGGACGCCGCGCGGCTGAGCGACCTCGGCTATCGCCAGGAGCTGCGCCGCAGCCTGGGCATCCTCGGCAACATTTCGATGGGCTTCGCGGTGGTCTCGCCCGTCGTGGCCCTGTACGCCGTCTCCATGGTGGGGACCACCGTCGCCGGACCGCTGTGGGTATGGGCCCTGCCGCTGGTGCTCGCGGGCCAGTGCCTGGTGGTCAACGTCTACGCGGAGCTGACCTCGCAGTGGCCGCTGGCCGGCGGCCCGTACCAGTGGGGCAGGCGGCTGCTGGGGCCGGCCTTCGGCTGGCTGAGCGGGTGGGTGTGGCAGTTCGCCGTGATGTTCGGGAACACCACGGTCGCCTACCTCGCGGCACCCTGGGCGTACGCGCTCGTCGGGGCCACGCCCACCCCGGGCGGACTGGTCGCGGTGGCCGTCGGCATCCTGCTCGCCTGCATGCTGGTGAACGCGTACGGCATCACCATCCTGCGGTGGTTCGTCTCGCTGGGCATCGCCGCCGAGGCGATCGCGTCCGTGCTGGTGGGCCTGGTCCTGCTGCTGTTCTTCCGGGAGCACGGCTTCCCGCTCTTCACCGAGACGCTCGGCGCCGAGGCCCTGTCCGGCGGCTCGACCGTCCTGGGCTTCCTCGCCGCGGTCGCCGTCGCGGGCTGGGCCTTCATCGGCTTCGACGCCTGCGTCTCCACCGCCGAGGAGACCAAGGACGCCGGCCGCCAGGTGCCCCGCGCCATGTGGTGGGCCCTGCTCAGCGTCGGCCTCGTCGTCCTCCTCAACGCGATGGCGGTGGCGCTGGCGCACCCGCAGCCCGAGTCCGTCGTGGCCGGCCAGGACATCGACCCGGTCACCACGGCGGTCGTGCACGCCTTCGGCGACTGGTCGGACAAGCCCTTCGTCGTGGTCGTGCTGATCGGCTTCCTGGCCTGCGCGATGGCCTCCCAGGGCGGCGCCGCCCGCGGCCTGTTCTCGCTGGCCCGCGACGGCGTCTTCCCCTTCTCCCGGCAGGTCAGGAAGGTCAACCGGCGCCAGGCCCCCATCGGCGGACTGGTCGCCTCCACCCTGATCAGCGGCAGCGCGCTCGCCCTCGGGCTGAACGCCACCGCCATCGGCAGCCTGATCGCCTTCGGCACCGCGGCCACCTACCTGCCCTTCTTCCTCGTCTCGCTCGCCGCGCTCATCGCCCGGCTGCGCGGCACCTGGGTGCCCGCCGGGCACATCCGGCTGGGTCGCAAGGGCACCTTCCTCAACGTCCTCGCCGTGGCCTGGACCGCCTTCGAGGTGGTGAACGTCTGCTGGCCGCGCGCGATCCTCGCGCCGCCCGGCGCCCCCTGGTACCAGGTGTGGGCCGCCCTGCTGGGCACCGCCGTGGTCCTCGGCACCGGACTGGTCTACCTGATCGTCCGGCGTCCGCACGACAAGCTGCGCGACGCCGCCCCGGCCGCGGCACCCGCCGCTCCGCAGGCGTCCGCGACTCCCGCCCACGATCACTCCTGAGCCCGGGGCCGGTGCCGCCACCCGCGGTGCCGGCCCGGGCCCCGCCGCATCCCGACCCCCTCAGCCAGAAGAAGTGCCAAGCGACTCGGAGGTACACCCCAATGCGCCGGCCCCACACCACTCGCCGCATGTTCTGTACGACCGCATTGACCGCTGCCGCGACCGTTCTCCTCACCTCCCGGACCACCCGCCCGGCCACCGCCGCCCCCACGACGACCACCGCCATGACCGTCCCCGCCGAGTGGGAGGCCCACTCCGGGTGCGTCATGGCCTGGCCCTGGGACCGCAACGTCGGATGGGGCGGGCTGCTCAGGCCGGTACAGGACGAGATCGCCGCCATCGCGAGGAGCATCGCCCGCTTCGAGAACGTCACGATGGTCGCTGAACCCGGTACGGCCGCCGACGCCCGCCAGCAGTGCGGCCCCACCGTCACCGTCATCGAGTACCCCGTCAACGACTGCTGGACCCGGGACACGGGGCCGGTCTTCGCACTGAGCCAGGACCGCACCCGACTCACCGGCCTGGACTTCCGCTTCAACGGCTGGGGCAACAAGTACCCGTACGACAAGGACGACCTCCTGCCCGTCGGCGTCTGCTCCCACCTGTCCGTACCACGCGAGCCGGTGGACCTCGTCCTCGAAGGCGGCGCCGTGATCACCGACGGCCAGGGCACCCTCATCACCACCGAGGAGTGCCTGCTCAACCCGAACCGCAACCCCGGCATGACCCGCGCCCAGATCGAGGCGGCGCTGCTCGCCGCGTACGGGGCCGCCAAGGTGATCTGGCTCCCGTACGGCCTGAACAACGACACCGTCACGGACGGGCACGTCGATCTCGTCGCCGCCTACCTCGGCCCGGCGCGCGTCCTGCTGCACACCCAGCCCGACACGGGCAGCCCCAACCACGCCCGGATGGCCGCCAACCAGGCGGTGCTCCGGGCCGCCACCGACGCCCGCGGGCGCCCCTTCCAGATCGTCGAACTCCACGAGCAGCCGCACTTCCGCGTGAACGGCGCGCTGGTGGAGACCTTCAGCTACACCAACTACTACCTGACCAGCGGCAGCGTCATCGTCCCCTTGGCCCAAGAGCCGGAAGACGCCCGCGTGCTGAGCCGGTTCGCCGGCCTCTTCCCGGGGCTGGAGGTCGTCGGCATCCCCATCCGCACGCTGGCCTGGGGCGGAGGCGGTGTCCACTGCGTCACCCAGCACGTACCCGCCCGGTCCTGACCGGATCGCCGGGATCGGGCCATGTGCCGTTCCCGGTGGCGGACTTGGGTCCGGCACCGGGAACGGGGCGCACCGCTCGCGCTAGTGTGCCCACGTGAACTTTCATGTCGTCATAGGTTTTGGTCCCGCCGGCGCCGCCACTGCTCGGCTGCTGGCCGAACAGGGCCATTCAGTACGGGTTGTCACCACGTCGGGCCGGAGCCCGGAACCCGGAATCGAGCATGTCGCGTTCGACGCGACGGACAGCAAACGGCTGATCGAAGCCGCGCGGGGTGCGGCCGCGATCTACAACTGTGCCGCCCCGCCCTACCACCGCTGGGCGAGTCAATGGCCGCCGCTCGCCGCGTCGGTCTGTGCCGCGGCCGAGGCGACCGGGGCCGTACTGGTCATGCTGGGGAACCTCTACGGCTACGGTCCGGTGGACGGTCCCCTGACCGAGGAGCTGCCGCTCGCGGCGACCGGCCCCAAGGGGCGGATCCGCGCCGCGGTGTGGGAGCAGGCGCGGACACTGCACGAGCAGGGTCGTATCAAAGCGGTCGAGGTACGGGCCTCGGACTTCTTCGGACCCGGCGTGACCGATGGCGGCCACCTGGCCGCGCGGGTCATGCCACCGCTGCTGCGCGGCAAGCCGGTCTCCACACTCGGGAACCCGGACGCCCCGCACAGCTGGACGTATCTCCCCGATGTGGCCCGAGCCCTCGTCGAGGTCGCGAGCGAGGAGCGGGCGTGGGGACGGCCCTGGCACATCCCGACGGAGCGCGCGCTGTCCGTCCGGGAGATGGTCGACCGCCTTGCCGCCCAGTCGGGAACCGGGCCGGTCGCGGTGCGCGGGCTCCCGTCGGCCGTGGTGGCCGTGGCGTCGCTCTTCTCGCCCCTGATCCGCGAGCTGAAGGAGATCCGCTACCAGTTCGACCGTCCGTTCGTCATCGATTCGAGCGCGTACGAGGCGGCGTTCGCGGTACGGGCCACCCCCGTCGACGAGCAGATCAAGACGACCGTGGACTGGTGGCGCGAACGACTGGCAAGCACCGGATGACATCTGTGACAGGGATGGACCCCCTCGTGGACCCAAGGGGAGCGCGGCGTGACGACATCGCCGTCGTAGGGATGGCGTGCCGGTTCCCGGGAGCGCGCGATGTGAACCAGTACTGGCGGCTCCTGACGGCCCCGCAGGCACAGTTCTCCAGAATTCCGGACTCGCGGTGGCGCACCGCCACCTTCCTCAGCGACAACTTCCGCGACACCTCGTCGGCCTACACGGACACCATGGCGCTGCTGCCGGACGTGGACCACTTCGACGCGGCGCACTACGGCATCCCGCCGCGGCGGGCCAGGGCCATGGATCCGCAGCACCGGCTGCTGATCGACCTCGCCCGTGAGGCGATCCAGGACGCGGGATGGGAAGCCGACGGCTTCGACCGCGAGGAGACCTCGGTGATCACGGCACTCACCGAGAGCGGCTACCGCGAGCTCAGCACCCTGCAGATCCGGATGCGTCAGCTGGCCGGTGGCGAGTTCGGGGCGCGGGCGGGCGACCCCCGGTGGCTGGAGACGGTCCGCGCGGTCGACGGGCTGCACGGCTCGTCCGTGGCCGGGCTCCTGCTCAACATGGGGCCGAACACCATCAGCTCGGTCTTCGATCTGCACGGTGAGAGTTATGCGCTGGACTCGGCCTGTTCCGGTGGACTCATGGCCGTGGCCAACGCCGTGCACGCACTGCGCGCGGGCCGGTCCCGCATCGCACTCGCCGGTGGCGCCCAGCTGATACTCGCTCCCGACCTGCTGGTGGGGCTGTGCCGGATCGGCGCCGTCTCGCGCAGCGGCAGGTGCCTGCCGTTCGGCGCGCAGGCCGACGGCTTCGTCCTGGGAGAGGGCGCCGGGGTCCTGGTGTTGCGGCCCCTGGCCGACGCGCTGGCGGCCGGCGATCGGGTCTACGCGGTGATCCGGGGTGTGGGAACGGCCAATGACGGCACCGTGCAGGGCGGTATGCACCCCCAGGCGGCCGGTCAGCTCCGCGCCCTGCGCCGGGCCTACCGGGATGCCGGGCTGTCCCCGGACGATGTCGGCTATCTGGAGGCGCACGGCACCGGGACCGCGGTCGGCGACCCCGTCGAGCTCGCCGTCCTGCGCGAACTGCGCGGTGAGCGGGCCGCACCCGCCTTCCTCGGCGCGGTGAAGGCGGTGGTCGGGCACTCGCTCAACTCCGCGGGGATGGCCGGGCTCATCAAGTCGGTCCTGGCCGTGCAGCGGGGAGTGATACCGCCGCAGCCGGAGTTCGACCTGGCCGATCGTTCGGTGCTGGACGCCGCGGCGCTGACCGTCCCGACCTCGCCGATCCGATGGCCGGAGAACGGCAAGCCGCGGCGGGCGGGCGTGAGCGCGTTCGGCTTCGGCGGTACCGGTGTCCACATGGTGGTGGAGGAGCACGTCACGCCACCGGCCGACCGGGCATCCGCCGAGGGACCTCACCTCCTGGTCCTCAGCGCTCGCGACCGGGCCGGGCTGGCCCGTTACGCCCGGGACCTGGCGCGGACCATCGCCGAGGACCAGCCCGCGCTGGCCGGCGTGGCGGACACCCTGGCTCGCCGGGCTCCCCTCACGGAACGCCTCGCCCTGGTGGCGCGGGACGCCGCTGACGCCGCCGCGCAGCTGACCGCGGTGGCCGCGGCCGTGGCGGCGGGCCGTACCGGAGAGCTCGGTCCGGGGCAGGCGGTCGGCACGGTGCCCCCCGGCGCACCGGCGGAGGCCGCCGTACCCGTGCCGCAGCGCCTGCCCCCCTGCACCCTGCCGCCGAGTCCGCTCGCCCCGCGCCGTCACTGGGTCGTGGACGAGTCGGCGCGCGAGGTGGCGGAGCGGCCCGGACCGGTGGAGCCGCCCGAGGCTTCGCCGGCGGCGTCGCCCGCAGCGTCGCGGTCCGATGGCGCGTCCGCCGCATCCGTCGTGCTCGAAGAGGTGTCGCGGACCGGTGTCTTCCCTCTCGCCGACCTGAGCGAGCGGATGACGCTGGTGACCGATCTCGGTTTCGACTCCCTGATGTTGCTGGAGCTGGAAGTCAACATCGGCAAGCGGATACCGGGCTTCCGCAACGAGGAGTTGTTCTCGTCCGCACTCACCATCGGCCGGCTGATCACGCTGGTCGATCCGGACCACACCGGGCCGACGGCCCCCGCTGAACCGCTGCCGCGGGAGACAGGGCCGCAGTGGAGTGCCGAGACGGCGAGCGTCGACGACTTCCCTGAGGTGGACCAGTTCGAGCAGCGCTTGAGCTCGATCGCCGGCAGCGGGGTGGCCTTCCCGTACTTCCGGGTCCACGAGGGCAACATCCGCGACACCACAGTGATCGGGGGTCGTGCGTACCTGTCCTTCGGAAGCTACAACTACCTGGGCATCTCCGGGCATCCGGCGGTCAACGAGGCCGTGCACCTGGCGGTGGACCGGTACGGAACCTCGGTCTCCGCGAGCCGGGTTCTCTCGGGCGAACGGGACCTGACGGTCCGGCTGGAGCGCGCGCTGACGGACTTCCTCGGCGTCGGGGACTGCCTGACGCTGGTGAGCGGCCATGCCACCAATGTCACCGCGATAGGGCACCTCGTCGGCGCGGGGGACCTCGTGCTGCACGACGCGCTCGCGCACGACAGCATCCTCCAGGGCTGCGCCTTGTCCGGGGCGGCGCGACGCCCGTTCGCACACAACGACACCGGTCAGCTGGAACACATGCTGCGGCTCAATCGGTCGCGGTTCCGGCGGGTACTGATCGCCGTCGAGGGCGCCTACAGCATGGACGGCGACCTCGTCGACCTGCCCGCCGTGATCGAGTTGAAGAAACGTTACGGCGCGCTGCTGATGGTGGATGAGGCGCACAGCATCGGCACCGTGGGCGAACACGGCCGGGGCGTGGGCGAGTTCTTCGGAGTCGACCGGTCCGACGTGGATCTGTGGATGGGAACACTCTCCAAGGCCTTCGCCAGCTGCGGCGGTTACCTCGCCGGCTCGGCCCGGATGGTGCGCTGGCTGCGTCACACGCTCCCGGGATTCGTCTACAGCGTCGGTCTGACTCCGGCCAACGCGGCCGCGGCGCTGGCCGCCACCGAGCTGATCACCGCGGAACCGCACCGGGTTCGCGCCCTGAGGCGGAATTCCGAGCTCTTCCTGGGCCTGGCGGCATCGGCCGGTCTGGCCACGGGCTCCAGCGCCGACAGCCCGATCGTGCCGTGCGTCCTCGGCGACTCGGCGAGGACCCTGCGCGTCGCGGGCGGTCTGTTCGACCGGGGTGTCATCGCCGATCCGATCTTCCACCCCGCCGTGGAGGAGGGACTGTCGAGACTGCGGTTCTTCGTCACCAGCGAACACCGCGAGGACGACATCCGACGAGCTGTCTCGATCCTGGCCGAGGAGGTGGCATCCGCCGCGCGATGAGCGACCCACCTCAGATCAGGGTGCGTTCGATCCGGCTGAGCAAGGCGCTCTTTCCGGGATTGCCGTCTTGTCCCGCCTCCGCGGCGGGGGGCACGCCGTGCCGTTGATCGGCGTTCCCCATGCGCTGGGAGAGCAGGTAGGCGATGATCTCCGCCTCCTGCTCCTGAACGTCGTCGTAGGTCGCGCGCAGGAGCATGTCGCGTACGAGGTCGGGGTCGAGGTCGGGGAAGAGGAGGCGGGCGGCCGCCTCGTCCAGCCCGCCTGCCCCGCGATGGCAGCAGATGATGTGGCCCAGCTCGTGCAAGATGATGTGCTCCTGATGCGCGCTGGTGGTGTTGGCGTCGTAGAAGATCAGGTCCTCGTCGCGTGCGGCGACCCACATGCCGCAGGGATGCGACGAGGGCATCTGCATCGGGACCAGCGTGATCGGACGGTCGCGCACCTCACCGAGGTGCCGGCACAGTTCGGCCACATCGGTCACCTTCGGGAGGTCGAGTTCGGCGATCCGCCGGGCGCCGGCCTTCCGGAGCTTCTTGAGCTGACTGCGACGGTCGTGATCGGCCGACCGCTCCTTCCAGGCGCCCCTCACTCGGGGCCGGAGGAGTCGGAGACGGGCGGAAGGCCCTGCATCTGCCGGTACTGGTCCATGATGGCCGTGATGGCCTGGAGGTTCTCCTTCTTCATCCCGGCCGCCCGCATCGCCACGGCGCGGACCCCGGACTGCCGCAGCGCCTCGATGGCGGCGACCTGGCTGAGCACCGACTCGGCGACCTTGTCGTCGAAGAAGTAGGCGACCGAAACGCCGAAGAAGCGAGCCAGGGCGGTCAGGAGGTCAGGTGAGGGGTTGGAGCGCTTCCCCGTCCGCAACTGCGACAGGTACACACCCCCGACCTTGAGTTCGGGGTTGGCCCGCTTCAGCTCGTCCGCCACCTCGGCATTGGTCCAGTGCCTGCCCTTGGGGCGAACTGTCTTGAACAGGTCGTCGAGGCGCACTGCGAGCAGAGGCCGGTCGCCGGCCTCGGTTTCAGTCTCGGTCATGGTGAATCTTCCTCCCGTCACCTCCTCGGTATAGCCCTTGGCTATACGTCAGTTTCACAGATTAGCGGTCAGTTGACAATTGGCCTGGATTCCGCCAACGTTGGGTCTCGCCGATAGCTGCCAGCTAACTCGACTTACGGGGGTTGCCGAGTTGACCGGCGGTGATATCGGACTGGCCCGGCCCTCGGGGGATGGGCCGGGCCAGTCCGGGCGGGAGCCACCCGTCCGGCCCGACGTAAGCGGGGGGAAACGGGGGATGCCCGCCCGGTTTGACGGGGGATGCAAACCGGGCGGGAGCTCTCAACTCGCGGTGCCGAGTTTACTGTAGGCGGCCGCGACTTGGGTGAGCCAGGCGACTTCCGCCGTGAAGTTGTCCGTGTCGCGGTCGTCGAAGTCGCCGGCGTCCTTGCTGTCGTGGGGGACGGTGCCGTTCCGCTTCGCGAGCAGGGCCTGCTTGATCTGCGCCGCTTCCGTGAACGCCTGCCGGGATTCCTCGCTCGCCTCCAGGCCCGGTCCGCCGACGCCGTTGGTGGTGCGGTCGATGTACGGGCGCAAGTCCCGCCATCCGTCACGTATTTCGACGACCCGCCGGTGGAGGCGGTAGCCGAGGTCCGAGACCGAGGCGCCGGGCGGCTCCAGGGCGATGTCCGGGGAGGACTCGTACAGGTCCCGCCAGAGCGGGTAGAGCGCCCGGTAGGACCGGTAGGTGCGGGCCCACTCCAGGAGCCTGGCGGCCGACGGGGCCCAGGCGGACATGGTCAGGCTGAGCGAGAGGATCACGATCCCCGTCGCGCTGAAGACGTTGGAGGCGAGCTTCCAGACGCCGATGTCGATCCCGGCCGCCGCGGTCAGGATGTTGACCGTCCGTGCCAGGCAGTAGAAGAAGAGGACCACCGCGGCGACGGAGAGCATCCGCAGCGCTTGGCGCAGCGAGGCGTTGTCCGTCATCCGGGCGTAGGGGCCGCACTGGCGGAAGATCGTGACGCAGGGAACCGCCTGCGACACGATGAACGCCAGGAGGTACGTGAGCACCAGCGGCCGGCCGCTGCCGGTGTCGAAGTCCGAAGCGGGCCGGCCGGGACCGTCGGCGAGGAGGAACAGGGCCGTCAGGAGCACGTTGAGGGTGATACCGGTGATCAGCCAGTAACGCGTCTTGCGGACCGTTTCCTCATCGGCGGCCGCCCACCGCAGCAGGATGATCTGCGCGCTCACGCAGAAGGCGACCGCCGACAGGTGCATGACGAGGATGGCGAGGTTGGGGACGCCCAGGAAGCTCATGCCCCCCATGGCGACGGCGCCCATCGTGAAGGTGAGGCACTGGAGCAGCAGAGTGGCGATCAGCGCGCGGTAGGCGCTGTCCTTCCAACTGCGCGGTGCCTGGCACAGCCGGTAGACGAGCGCCGCGTACGACGACAGGGCTGCTATGAGGAAGCAGAGGGTTCTGGTGGTGTTCACGTCCTGGTTTTCTGCAGGTGCCGCGCATGCGGCTGACGGTTCAGTCGGTGTTGTCGCCCAAGGGGACCACGAGTCCGATGCTCTCGGCCGCCACGGCGATGGCGTAGTCGAAGAACGCGGCCTCGTCCCTGACACTGTCGTGCGTACGGCTGAAGACCTGGAACACCAGGAGGCCGATCAGATTGCTCCACAGGACGATGCCGCGCTCGATGATGTCCGAGAACGGAGCCTCGGGCACACCGCCGAAGGCCTCCACGGCCGCCGGCAGGAGCAGGGGCGGGCCGGGCACCGTCCGCCGGGGCGGGGTCAGTTCACCGCCCGCGAGCGCCGACCGCACGATGCCGGCGAGTACCGCGGGCGTGCGCGAGGCGGGCGGGACCGTGTCCTGCGGAGCGTGGTAGCCGGGAACGGGCGAGCCGTAGATCAGCGTGAACTCGGCGGGGTTGTCGAACGACCACTGCCGCAGCGCGCGCGTGACCGCGAGGAGCCGTGCGCCCGCCGACGCGCGGGCGTCCGTGGCGGCCCGGTCGGCCTGCTCCATCGCGGCGCCCGAGGCGTTGTAGGCGTCGATGACCAGTGCGGTCAGCAGGCCGTCCCGGTGCGGGAAGACGGCCTCGACATCGGCGACGGCAAGACCGCTGTCGCGCGCCACGGCATCCAGGGACAACCCTCCGCCGCCCAGCTTCACCAGCTGTTGACGCGCGGTGTCCATGATCACCGCCGACAGCGTCGCGTTGTCGGGGGTCGAACTTGTTGCTGAAACGTCCATGCCGGAACCGTACCCGCCGGCAACAACGGCCGTCAGTCCAGACCCCCGAGCACCCCGGCCATGCGATCCGATCCGGCCACGGGGACGAATGCGGGACGGAGCGGGGGTGTCGGCGGGTGCCGTTAGGCTTCGTGAATGGCCCTTCCGGACGCTTCCCCCGAGATCTCCGATGCCTTGCGGGTGCTGCACCGCGTCTTCGGTTACAGCTCCTTCCGCGGCGAGCAGCAGGAGGTCATCGAGCAGGTCGTCGACGGCGGTGACGCCCTCGTACTGATGCCGACGGGCGGCGGCAAGTCGCTCTGCTACCAGATCCCGGCGCTCGTCCGAGAGGGCACGGGCGTCGTGATCTCGCCGCTCATCGCGCTGATGCAGGACCAGGTGACGGCGCTCACCGCCCTCGGGGTGCGGGCCGCGTTCCTCAACTCGACGCAGGACCCGCACGAGCGGCAGGCTGTCGAGCGGGCTTTCCTCGCCGACGAGCTCGACCTGCTCTACCTGGCTCCCGAACGGCTGCGCACCGAGAGCGCACAGCGGCTGCTCGACCGGGGCAAGGTGGCGCTCTTCGCGATCGACGAGGCGCACTGTGTCGCCCAGTGGGGTCACGACTTCCGGCCCGACTACCTCGCGTTGTCCATGCTGCACGAGCGCTGGCCGAAGGTGCCCCGGATCGCGCTGACCGCGACGGCCACCGAGGCCACCCACGCCGAGATCGTGGCGCGGCTCGGTCTGCGGGACGCCCGGCACTTCGTCGCCAGCTTCGACCGGCCGAACATCCAGTACCGCATCGCCCCGAAGAACAACCCGCTCAGGCAGCTGCTGGAGCTGATCCGGACCGAGCACGACGGGGACGCCGGAGTCGTCTACTGCCTCTCGCGGGCCTCGGTGGAGAAGACCGCGGCCTTCCTGGCGGAGCAGGGCATCGACGCCGTGGCGTACCACGCGGGGATGGACGCCCGCGCGCGTGCGGCCAACCAGGCGCGCTTCCTGCGGGAGGACGGAGTCGTGGTGGTGGCCACGATCGCCTTCGGCATGGGCATCGACAAGCCGGACGTGCGCTTCGTGGCACACCTCGACCTGCCGAAGTCGGTCGAGGGCTACTACCAGGAGACCGGCCGCGCCGGCCGCGACGGCGAGCCGGCCACGGCGTGGCTGGCGTACGGCCTGCAGGACGTGGTCCAGCAGCGCAAGCTCATCGACGGCTCCGAGGGCGACGAGGCGCACCGCCGCTCCCTGTCCATGCACCTGGACGCCATGCTCGCGCTGTGCGAGACGGTCGACTGCCGCCGCGTGGGGCTGCTGGCGTACTTCGGGCAGTCGGGGGAGCCGTGCGGCAACTGCGATACCTGTCTGACGCCGGCCGAGTCCTGGGACGGGACGGTCGCGGCGCAGAAACTGCTGTCCACGGTGTGGCGGCTGGCGAGGGAACGGCGCCAGAAGTTCGGCGCCGGCCAGATCATCGACATCCTGCAGGGCAAGAAGACGGCCAAGGTCATCCAGTTCGACCACGACGCGCTGTCGGTGTTCGGCGTCGGGTCGGATCTGAGCACCGCCGAGTGGCGCGGGGTCGTGCGCCAGCTGCTGGCGCAGCGGCTGCTGACGGTGGAGGGCGACTACGGGACGCTCGTGCTGACGCAGGACAGCGGCGAGGTGTTGGGAGGGCGCCGCAGCGTCCCGATGCGGAAGGAGAAGGCGGCCGTCGGCCCGGCCCGCAAGGAGTCCGGGTCGCGCTCCGGGAAGGGCGCCCGCGTACCCGTCGACCTGCCGGCCGCGGCCGAACCGGTCTTCCTGGCCCTGCGCGCCTGGCGCGCCGCGACGGCGCGCGAGCAGGGCGTACCGGCGTACGTCGTCTTCCACGACGCGACGCTGCGGGAGATCGCGACACGACTCCCCACCACGGTGGAGGAGCTGGCCACCATCGGCGGGGTCGGCGAGGCCAAGCTCACCAAGTATGCCCAGGGCACCCTCGACACCCTGGCCCAGTGCGACGCCACCGAGCCGGCCCCCGCCGCGCCGGCTCCCGCAGCGCCCGTGTCGGAGGCGCGGCCTGCGGCGCCGTACGCCGACGAGCCGCCCTTCGACCCGGACGAGACGGACCCGCCCTGGGACGACTGGCAGTAGCCGATCCCCCTCGGCCCGCGGCCGCCACCGCATGCCTCACCGCGGGCTCGCCGAGGCGTTCCCGACGGGGTGGGGCTGAACCGCCGGGGAGACGGCGGACTTCAGCAGCAGGCGCGGGCTTCCCCCACCCGTTGCGGGCAGCGACCAGAGGTCACCGCCGAAGTCGCCCGGCAGCGCGTAGAGCAGCGTCCGGTCGTCGTACCAGAGGGCCTGGTCGTCGACGCTCCGCTGCTCCGCCAGCGCGGTTTCGGTGCCGGTGCGCAGATCCAGGACGTACAGGCGCCACGGGGCCTCGGCGGGAAGGCCGGCCACGCGCTTCTTGAACGCGATCCGGGCACCGTCGGGGGAGAGGGAGGGGCACTCCGTGTTCGCGCGCAGCACGCGCAGTTCGCGGGCCCGCAGGTCGCCCTCCACCAGGTGGGTCCGGCCTTCCGTGGCCAGCGTCGCGTAGAAGCGGTTGTCGTCCGCGGCGAAGGTCACCCCCCAGAAGTTGTGGTCGGGCGCCTGACGGCGACGGCCCCCGTCGAGCACCGCGAACTCCTCCAGACTCGGTACCAGTTCGCCCGACCGGGTGTCGTAGACAGCGGTGCGGGTGGAGAAGCTGCCGCCCGCGTACGAGTCGCCGCTGACGAACACCGTCCAGGCGAGCAGCCGGCCGCTGGGGGAGACCCGAGCGCGGGTCGGCGTACCCGGGACGGCGAACGAACGGACCGGGCGGAGCGCGGAGTCGAGGACCAGCGCCTCGTACCGGGGGACGACCCCGTCCGCGCGGCGCAGGCAGACGCCCGTGCCCGCGGCCGCGTGGAAGCGCAGGCAGTCCTGGGGCGCGGTGGTACGCGCGTCCGTCGGCGCGGCCAGTGGCACCGAGGCGATCATGTCGCGGGCCGGCCCCCAGGCCAGATTGCGGAACAGCAGCCGGCCGGGCTGTTCCAGGCTCACCGTGCCCAACTGCGCGGGGGCCCCGTCCGGGCGGGCTTGTTCGCGTCTCCCGGCCCGGTCCGCGGCCCGGACCACCGAGACCACGGCCACCGCCGCCAGCAGGGCGCAGAACAGGACCAGGACGAGGGCCTTGCGTACGGTGTGCGTCATCGCAGGGCTCCCTTGCCGAGCACCCCGACCGTCGCCAGTGACAGGGTGAGACCGATGGCAGCGCCGGCCAGCGCGGCGCCGGGACCCGCGTACGTCCAGCCGGCGCCGAAGAGCAGCGCCCCCGCGAAGCGGGCCAGCGCCTGCGCCGTCTGGACCAGGGCCATGCCGCTCGCCCGCAGCCGCACGGGCAGCAGCGGTCCCGCGGCCGCCATCAGCACGCCGTCGGTGGCCGCGTAGAACCCGCCGAGGAGGAAGAGGACGAGTACGGCCGGCGCCGCGCCGCCCAGCGGGGAGAGGAGCAGCAGGTACGCCGCCGCCAGCGCGGCATGGCCCGCCAGGAAGACGCGGCCGCGCCCGACCCGGTCCGCGAGCCGGCCCAACGGGACGGCGAGCAGCAGGAAGCCGGCCGCCGTCGCCACCGGGAGCAGGGGGAAAACGGCGGCGGAGAGATCGAGGCGCCGTTGCAGCAGCAGGTAGACGAAGGAGTCCCCGACCGTGAACACGCCGAGCAGGGCCGCCGCCAGAGCGAGGCGGCGCACGCCGCGGTCGCGGAGCACGGCGTTCAGCCCACGCCCGCCGGACGGCGCCGGAGTGCGGGCCGGCCGGGTGCGGACGTCGCGTACGAACAACGCGAGCAGCAGCACCGCGGAGGCCGCCACGCAGAAGCTCACCGTGAACACGGCGTCGTAGGCGTCGTGCGCCACCCACAGCACTCCGAAGGCCGCGAGCGGGCCCAGCAGCGCGCCCGCCGTGTCCATGGCCCGGTGCACCCCGAAGGCCCGGCCCTGCCCCTCGGGTGTGGCGGACAGGGAGATGAGCGCGTCGCGGGGCGCGGTACGCAGGCCCTTGCCGGTCCGGTCGACGGCCAGGACGGCCCCCACCGCCCACGGCGTGGTGACCGCGAGCAGCGCCAGCTTGCAGGCCGCGGACAGGGCGTACCCCGTACCGGCCACGAGCTTGTGGCGCTCGGTCCGGTCGGCGATCTGGCCGCCGGCCAGCCGCAGGAGGGCGGTCGCACCCTGGTAGAGCCCGTCGAGCGCGCCGAAGGCCAGCGGCGACATGCCGAGGCCCACGACGAGGTAGAGCGGCAGGACCGCCGTGACCATCTCGGCGGAGACATCCGTGACCAGGCTGACCAGGCCGAGCACGAGCACGTTCCCCGCGACGGCCGGGCCGGCCGCCGGGCGGGGTCGGCCCGTAGCAGCATCGCCGGCGTCGCCGGCATCGGCGGCGCGGTTGGCCGACACGTACACGGATGCCTCCTCGCGGTCCCGGCAGAGTCAGGATCAGAACCAGTTGAGGGTGAGTGGGAAGGTGGTGCTTGCCGACTTGCCCGCGGCATCGGTGACCGAGGCGGTGATCTGGAGCGTTCCGGACCCCCACGGCTTTCCGCTGATCCGGCCGGTCGAGGCGTCCATGGTCAGACCCCACGGCAGCCCGGTCGCGGCCCACCGCAGCGGGGCCGCGCCACCGGAGGCCGTCACCTGGATCGTGCAGGACTGGTTGAACTTGCAGGTCTGCGCGCCCGGGTTGACGACGGTCGGACCGCCCGGAGGCGGCTCCTCACCGCCGGCCCCGAAGACCTCCGTGATGGGCTGGGCGCTCGCCGCGTTGCCGGCGTGCCCCGTCCCGAACAGGTCCTCGAAGGTCCGCAGCAGGTTGAAGTGGTTGTACGCGCTGCCGTACCGGCCCTGCTTGACGTGCGCGCCGTAGAAGACCGTGGCGATCTGGTTCGATCCCAGGAAGTTGTCCTCGTCCCACGTGAGCACCAGGAGGCTGTTGTTGGCCTTCGCCCACTGTGCGTACGCGTCGAGATTGTTCTTGACCCACGTGTCGCCCGTGTTCACCGGGCACGAGTGCATGTCGTTGCACTGGTTCGGGACGATGAACGACAGGTGCGGCAGCGCGTTGAAGTCGGTCCGCGGGAACTGCGTCCAGGTCTTGCCGGTGTCGAGCGGCACGTTCTTGAAGGCGAACCAGGGGTTGTGCTTCTGGGCGTACTGTCCGCTGGTGCAGGTCGTGGACCCCTCGCTCGGCAGGTCCTCGTTGTACGTGGCGAACGTCTTGCCGGCCGCGATGAGTTCCTGGCCGAGATTCGGCGCGGTCATCGACTGCGGCGTGTAGCAGCCGTCGCCCGTGATGCCCTGGGTGCCGCCCGAGAAGAGGTTGAAGTAGTTCGGCTGGCTGGGGTGGGTCAGCGCCTTCATCGCCGTGAGGCTCGCGCCGGCGTTGGCCAGCTGGTTGATGTACGGGGCGTTGGCGCTGCCGATGATCTCGCCGTACTGCTTGTTCTCGAAGACGACCACCACCACGTGGTCGTAGCCCGGCAGGGCCGCGGCGGCGGCGGACGCCGGCGCCGAAGGGGCGTCGGCGGCCTCGGAGCTGCCGATGGTCATGGCGGTGACCAGGCCGAGTGCGCAGGCGATGCCGGTCGTAGTGGCCCGCCACCTCCTGCCCCGCCCGCGCCGTGGTGTGACCGGGATGTTCGGTACCGGATGTCTCGTTCGCATGGGCTGTTGCCTCCTGTGTCCTCGGTCATTCCTCCCGCCGGGCCGCTCCGGCCACGGCGATGTTCACGAAGCGCGGCACGGGCCGGCCCCGGCCGCGGAAGTCGTCCGCGACCGCCGCACGTACCGCCGTCAGCCGGTTCCCGGGCAGCAGCATCAGCACGCTGCGGCCCGCCCGGCTGCCCGGCGGCCACGCACTGAGCGCGCCCGCCCGCCGGGCGCACTCCACGGCCCGTGCCAGGCCGGCCCCGCGATCCCGCTCGGAGCCCCGCACGGCCATGAGCACCAGGCGTGTCCCCGAGGCGGGCGGGTCGAAGGGCACACTCCGCTCCACCCGGCCCGACCCGATGCGCAGGGCCGTGCCGGGCCGCGCGAACAGCACGGCGCCGCGCAGGGCGTCGTCGTCCTGCGGAGCCACCTCGCGGATCAGCCCGGCGAGCAGCTCCCGCGCGGGCCGCGGCTCGCCCTCCCCGGTGTGCGCGTCGGTCACGGCGAGCGCGACCGCGCAGTCGAGCGGTTCCGCGAGGCGCAGCCCGGCGGCCTCGGTGAGGGTGCCCTGTACGTGCAGGTCCGTGCCGCCGCGGCCGTATCCGGCCGCGGCGAGGGCCCGCACCAGGGCGTAGGGGCGGGCCGCCCAGGCCGGGGTGTCCGGGTACGGGCCGGTCAGCGCCAGATCGCAGCTCTGCGCGGGATGACTGAGCGAGCTCAGCCGCACCAGGCCGTCCTCGCGCGGGGCCGCGGCGGCCGCGACCGGCCAGCCGGCCGCGGCCACCAGGCCCGGCGAGCCGAGGTGGAAGGCGTGCGGGGCGCTCCACACCGCGGTCGGCGGCCGGCCGTGCGCCGTCTCCAGCGCATGGGCGACCAGGCGCAACAGCGGGTCGGCGGTGGCCCGCAGGGCCAGCGACGGCGGGACACCGGCCCCTCCCGTGCTCCGGGTGCTCACCCCGGCTCCTTGCGGGCCAGCAGCCGGTACGCGTTGCCGCCGTCCGTGCGGCGGGCCACGGCGCTGCGCACGGCGTCCAGCGCGCCGGCCGCCACCAGGCACGGCACGGCGGCCGCCCGTACCGCCTGGCGGGCCGCGCGCCGGGCGGGACGGGATGCGCCCGGATCGGCCCACGGGCTGTGCGGGTCGGGGGCGAGCCGGTTCACGGTGAGGGCGACGGCCCCCACGAAGTCGTTGTGCTGGTGGGCGGGCCCGTGCTCCTCGGCCAGTACGGTGAAGCCGCGCTCGGCCAGCGCCGCGCGGAGGTTGGCCGCCGGGATCAGGTGCTGGTGCTGCGGCTGGAACCACGGCAGCCAGTGCGGGCCCAGCAGGCGCGCCATCCTCGACTGCGGATCGGGCAGTTCGATCAACAGGTGCCCGCCCGGCGCCAGGACCAGCGCGGCCGCGTCGAGCTCCGCGAACGGGTCGCGGGTGTGCTCCAGATAGTGGTACATGCTGACCGCCTCGTACTGGCCGGCGAGCTTGTCGGCGAGTTCGGGGAACTGGCCCTGGTAGCCGGTCGCGACCCAGCCCCGCCGCTCGGCCTCCTGGATCGCGTCGCCCATGTCGAGCCCGTCGAAGCGGGTGTCCGGCCACACCTCCCGGGCGACGTCGCAGAAGTGCCCGTGGCCGGTGCCGACGTCGAGCCAGGACGCGGGGTGGGCGTACGGGGCGAGCATCGCGGCCCGCGCCCGGTAGGAGGCGCCGAGCCGGCCGAAGACCGTCCCGGCGCCCTCGCCGCCCCGGCCGTCGTAGAAGTCGCGGTAGTAGAAGTCCAGCCCCTCCGGCGTCAGCCGGGGATTCTGGAAGACGTGGCCGCAGGAGCGGCACTCCTCCAGGGTGAAACGGCCCGGCTTGCCCTGCAGCAGATCCGGCACGCGTACCCGCACCGCCAGCCGCGCGGAGTCGCACCACGGGCACTGGACGCGCCGCGGTTCGAAGAACCGGTCGGTGCCGCCCGCGAGTTCGGCGGCGTACGCGGCCCTGCGGTCCGGCGCCCCGGCCTCCTGCGGCGACCGCGCTCCGGCGGCCGTACGCAGCGCCGCTCCCAGCGACCGCAGGGGCCGGGCGGCGCTCGCACGGGCCAGGTCCGAGGGGCGCAGCGAGCTGCCGGCGCCCAGCACCAGGGCGGGCTGCAGGCAGTACAGCCCGGCTGCCGCGACACCCCAGCGGCCGTCCCGTACGACTGCCGCCGCCAGCAGCGCGAGACCGGCCAGCTGGGCCGCTGACAGCAGGCCCGGCGGCAGGCCCTGAGCGCGCAGTTCGGCAGCCCGGCTCCCCGGACCGGCGGCGCGGGCGCTGAGGCCGGGGGCGACGGCCAGATCCGTCGACGCGGTGGCGTACTCCTTCAAACGGCGGGTGAGCGCCAGGAGTTCCACCCTGTCCCAGGCGCGGTCCGGATCCACTCCGGCCCGCCGCAGGACGTCCTCGCGGACCAGTACGGCGTACCCCGCACCGCGCCCGGCGGCCAACCGGTCCTGCCGGTACCCGGCCGGGTCGACCAGCCGCAGCAGCCCGAGGGCGTCTTCCGCGGCCAGGTCCGCCGGCAGCAGCTCCAGCACGTCCAGCCCCTCCCGGTCGGCGTGGGCGCACGCGGCCGCGCGGACCGCCTCGTCCACCGCGACGCCCCGAGCGGTGAGCAGCCGCCGGCGCGGCCACGGGGAGGGCTCCCCGCCGGGGCGCAGGACCGGCAGCGCGTGCAGCCGGCGGCGCGCCCGCACCGTCCCCGCGCCGAGTGCCGCGGCGATCGCGGCGGATGTCCATGGGCTCATGGGAGCTTCTCCAACCTGTCGGCCGCGGCGGCGGCGCCGCCCGCGGCGGCGAAGGACGCCTGGATCCGCCGGGCCGCACGGCGGTGCGGGCCGAAGTCGTCCAGTACGGCGGTGAGCGCGTCGCGCAGGTCGGCCGGCCGGGCCCGGCCGAAGCGCACCCGGACCCCGGCGCCGGCGTCGGCGACCTGCTGGGCCACGATCGGCTGGTCGTCGCGGATCGGTGCCACGACCAGCGGCAGGCCGTGGGCGAGCGCCTCGCACACCGTGTTGTGGCCGCCATGGCTGACGACCGCGTCGAGGTGGGGCAGCAGCCGCAGTTGCGGCACGACCTCCTGGAGCAGCGCGTGCGCCGGTACCGGGCCGACCAGGTGCCGTGGGGCGGCCATGACCAACTGGACCCGGTCCGCGAGCTGTTCTCCGGCGGCCAGGACGGCGGCGTAGAACCGGGAGCCCGCCTCCTGGTTGAGGGTGCCGAGCGAGACCAGGACCCGGCGGCGGTCGGGGTCGAGCCGCTGCCACGGGAAGGGTGTGCCCGGCGGGCGGGACCCGAAGGCGGGTCCCACACAGGCGTAGTGGTCGGGGAAGGGCTCGGCGCCCCCGATGAGCTCCGGCGTGGAGAAGACCAGCACCAGCCGGTCCGAGAACCGGGGATCCCAGCCGGGTGGCGCCCCGCACTCGGCGAGCAGTCCGGCCAGCTGGTCCGCAACCCATGCGCCGACCTTGGGGAAGCCGGCGAACGGCCGTGTGAACTCGGCCGACGTGCTGGCCGAGGTGACCCAGGGGATGCCGAGCCGTCGGGCGACCACGGCTCCGGCCAACGCCTGCTGGTCGGCGACCACCACGTCCGGGGCGAAGGCCGCCGCGGCCCGCTCGACGCCCGGCACCATCGCACGGGCCAGCGGCACCAGCGCCTCCGCCCACAGGAACCGCAGGGCGGCGACACCCCGCAGGTCCCGCCACCGCCCGTGCAGCGCGGCGTACCCGCCGGCGCCCGGACCCGCGGCGTCTCCGGAGGGAAACAGCCGGGCGTGCGCGGGCAGCAGCCCGGACAGTACGTCGGAGGGACCGGTCCAGGCGGTCTCGTGCCCGCGGGCGGCCAGTTCGGCGGCGACGGCGACCGTCGGATTGACGTGCCCGGCGAGCGGGGGGACGACGAACAGGACCCTCATGGGATCAGCGCTCCCGCCCCGGCCCGGCGGACGGCCGCGGCGTGGGCCAGCACGGCCCCGCGCAGCACTCCGCCGCTCTCCTTGAGCACGTCGTGGCCGAGACCGGGCAGGATCCGCAGCGTGCAGCGCGGGGCGTGCCGGGCCAGTTCGGCGGCGCCCGGGACCAGTTCGGAGTGCTCCCCGCACACGACCAGGACCGGGCAGCGGATCCCGGCGTAGTCGGCGGGCGTGAAGGTGCGGCCGGCCGCGATGTCGTCGATGAGGGTGGTGCGGTTCAGGAGCGCGTCGGCGATGACCGTCAGCTTCGCCGCCTTGCGGAGCCTCAGCGAGGACAGTTCGGCCGGCACCTGGCTGTCCTCCAGGCTGAGCGCGGCGACCGACAGGGTGTCGACCATGTTCTCCACCCAGGGGCCGCTGAGCGGCGGTTCGAGCAGGGTCAGGCCCGCGACGAGATCGGGGCGGGCGAGGGCGGCGTGCAGGGCGAGCGTGCCGCCGTAGCTGTTGCCGACCAGATGGACCGGCCGGCCGTCGAGCCCGAGGGCGGACAGGAGGGCGACCAGGTCCCGGACGGCGCTGCGGCTGTCGTATCCGGTCGGCGGGCGCTCGCTGAGGCCGTGGCCGCGCAGGTCGTAGAGGACCACCTCGTGCCCGGCACGGGCCAGGGGCACGCCCAGCGGGCAGTAGAAACTGGAGAGGTTGTCGACGACGAGGCCGTGCAGGAAGACGACCGGGGTGTCGCGGACGCCCCGCGTACCGTCGGACGGGGCGACTTCGGCAGCGGGCAGCCGCTGGACGTGGAACCGCAGCGCGTTGGCGCGGATTTCGGCCATGGCGGGCTCAGGCCGCCGAGGCCGGGCGCACGGGCCGGGCGGCAACCGCGACATGGGTGATCCGCGCGATGTGGTCGACCAGCTCGCCGACCGACATGGCCAGGATCGCCTCCATGTCCTTCTCCGCGAGGAAGCCCATGAGGTCGACCCGGGATCCGTAGCGCTCGTGCAGCCGCTCGGCGAGGGCGACGAACTCGATGCTCTCCAGCGCCAGGTCCTCGTTGAACGTGGTCTTCATGGTGACCTCGTCGGCGAGGAGGAACTCGTCGCCGATGATCCGGACGAGCATGCCGGTGATCTCGGCGAGGATGTCAGATGCCATGGCTGTTCTCCGTCGGGGTCGGAAGGGCTGCGGGGGCGGAGGGCGGGGGCGGTGCGGCGCCCGCGGCCGGTGCTCTGCCCGCGGTCGGGACGGTCGGGACGGTCGGGACGGTCGGGACGTGCGGGACGGTCCAGGCGACCTCATGGCCCTCGTACGTCGTCGTGCGGACGCGGTGGGTGCGGCCGGCGGGGGACAGGACCCGCAGTCCGCCGGCGGGGTCTTCGGTCACCTGCCAGCGCACGAGCCGCCCGCCGAGCCCCGTGCCCTCCGCCTTCGCGGCGGCCTCCTTGGCACACCACACGGTGGTGACGGCCGCGGCGAGGCCGGTTGCGTCCCGGGCCGCGAGTCGCTCGGCGAGGCGGTGTTCGTCCGTGGTGAGCGCGATGCGGATCAGGGCGCCGGGATCCTCGGCCACCGGCTCGACGTCGATGCCCACGGGGGCGTCGGGGTGCGCGAAGGCGACGGCGATCCGGTCCTTGTGGGACAGGGTCAGGTGCAGGCCCGCGGCCAGGCCGCCGGGCACCGGGCGGCCCGCTTCGTCGTGGCTGACGGTGACCTCGGCCGGGAAGACCGGACCGGAGCCCCGGTCCCACAGCAGCTGCCGCAGGGCGTCCTTGGCCGCGATCCGGCCCAGCAGCCAGGGGGCGCGGGCGCGCGGGGCGAGCCGCTCGTACACGGCGCGCTCGGCCGCGCCGAGGTAGCGGCGCATGACCAGTTCCTGCGAGGCGGGGTCGCCCCAGCGGCGTGTGGCCACGCACCAGCCGCCGGGCCGCGGTTCGCCGATCCCGGACACCTCCGGGGTGAACTTCATCGGCCACACCCGCTCGTCGGCGGCGAAGCGGCGGTACGTCCAGCCCTCCAGCCGGGCCCAGACCGCGCCGTCGGGCGTACGGAGCTCCACGTCGCCGCGTACGGAGGTGGGCCGCACCTCGCGGATGCGGGCCGTCGCCGCCAGCAGTGTGCCCGCCGGGGGCGGGGCGGCGTACAGGCGGATCCGCTCGAGTACGGCCGGGAACACCAGGCGGTCGGAGTCCAGGCGCAGCTGCATCCAGTGCCCGAGGAGCTGCCCGGCGGCGTCGAGCAGGGCGCCCGGGGCCGGCAGCGCCCGGAGCACTCCGCGGATTCCGTCGTCGGCGACGGCGGTGACTTCGTGGACGCCGGCGAACCGGGGGCCGTGGAACATCCAGCGGTCCCGGTAGAGCGCCTCGGCGGAGACCGGCGCGGGGCGTTCGGCGGTGAGGGGGACGGGGTCGGGTGCGGGAGGTGCGCTGTGGGCGGACCCGAGGCGCACGGTGACCGACGCGCAGTCGCCGACGGCCACCCGGACGCGGCCGTCACCGGCCGGGCGGGTGGTGAACTCGACGTCGACGGCGGGCGCGACGGGGAGCCAGCGCAGGGCCCGCATGTCGTCGAAGCCCGTGACGAGCTGCCCGGGTCGTTCGGTGAGGGCGGCCTCGGCGGCCAACTCCAGCATGGTGGTCATGGGGACGACGGGGAAGCGGTCGGAGTCCTCCGGCCAGCCCTCGGGCTGCAGGTAGACGCAGTGGTCGCGGACGGAGGGAAGGGTGTCGAGGGAGAGTCGGCGGGTGTGCGCGCGCGGCGCCTCTTCGCCGGCGCGGGCCTGGGCAGGGGGGACGGCCGCCAGGGCTTCGGCGGCGGCGGCGGCGGGGGCGCGGGTGGGGGTGGCCGAGGCGCCCGCCTGGGCGCGTGTGCCGGTCGGGGGTTCGGCGGGGGCGGCCGAGGTGCCTGTCCGGGGCGCGGGCGCGCCGGCCAGGGCTGCGGCGGGAGCGGCCGAGGTGCTTGCCCGGGCTGGGCCTGCGGCGGCCAGGGCTTCGGTGACGGCGCGGGCGGCCGCCTGCGTTTCGTCGAGGACGGCGTCCAGGGCTGACAGGAGCACGGGCCGGCCGGAGGCGGCCGGGCGGCTCGGGTCGGCGAGCCGCCCGCGATCCTGGAGGGGCTCGCGCTCCCAGAGCGGCCCGCGCTCCCGGAGGGGTTTGACGGCGCCGTTCAGGCGCACCAGCGGGGAGCCGAGGTCGAGCAGGACCGGGCGACCGGTGGGGTCCGGCGCGGGCCCGCCGGTGAGCCGGTCCCAGCGCGGCTGCAGGCCCTCGGTCCACAGCGCCGCCGCCAGGTGGCGCAGGGCGTCCATGCCCGAGCGGCGCGGGGTGGAGGCGGCGGCGGCCAGATGCCCGGTCCCCCGCAGGGTGTCGTCCACGAAGCCGGTCAGGCTGCCCGGCCCGGCCGAGACGAAGGCCCGTACGCCCGCCTCGTGCAGCCGCAGCGTCAGGGTGCGGAAGTCCACCGGCTCCAGCAGGTGCCTGACCACCAGCTCCCGGATCCCCTCCGGATCGGACGGGTACGGGGCGGCCGTGGTGGCCGACCAGACGGGGAGCTCGGCCGCCTGGAGCGGCAGGCGCTCGAAGGCGGCCCGCACCTGGCCGAGGTACGGCTCCCACATGGGCGTGTGGAAACCGGACCGGAAGGGCAGCTCCTGACCCAGCACGCCCTCGCCCGACAGCCGGCCGAGCACCGACGCGATCTGCTGCGGCGGACCGCAGACCACCGACTGGTGGGGGCAGTTGTCGTGGCTGACAGCCACACCCTCCAGGCCGTGCAGGGCGGCGGCCGCCTGCGGTGCGCCGCAGCCGAGCGCCGCGTACACGAGGTCCGGCACCGCGAGCGAGTCCGGCCGCAGCGAGCCGAGGAAGGTGTCGACCGCCTCCTGCGGGTACATCCCGGCGGCCACCATGGCGGCCCACTCGCCGAGGCTGTGCCCCGCCAACAGGTCCGGGCGGATGCCCAGTTCGGCCAGGACCCGGGCGAAGAAGCGTCCGGCGGAGAGGGCGTCGAGGGCGCGCTCGACGAGCTCCCCGCCGCCGGTGAGCGCGGGGGCAGCGAGGCCCAGGTGGGCGGCCACCCCGTCCAGATCGGGTGCGAACTCCGGCTCCAGCCCCGGGAAGAGGAGGGCGAGCCTGCCGCCGCGCTCGGCGGCGTACGGGCCGAGCAGCGGACGGGGCGTGAACCACACGCCGCCCCGGCCGCGCCAGGGGCGGGCGCGCGCGATGACCTTCGCGGCGAGTGCCCGGCGCTCCGCCGTCGGGGTGACGATCGCCAGCCGACAGGGCCCGCCGCGTTCGGCGTCCACAGTGTCCGCTGCGTCCGCAGAGCCGGCAGTGTCCGGCGCGGCCAGGAGCCGGGCCAGCGCCTCGGGGGACTCGGCCGTGAGGAGGAGTACGGACGCGGGGCCGGCGGACTCCCGCGGGCGGACCGCGCCGCGCGCGATCGGCAGTGGCAGGAAGCGGCGTACCGGAAGGTGCGCCGCGCGGGCGCGGGGGGCCTCCTCGAGGATCGCGTGGGCGTTGATGCCCCCGAATCCGAAGGCGTTCACCCCGGCCCGGCGGGGCGCCGGGCCGGGCTCCCAGGGCTCGGCCGTGCGGACCGGGCGCATCCGGGTCCGGGCGAAGCCAACGCGTGGATCGTCGAGGTGGAGGGTCGGCGGCAGCACCCCCTCGTGGACGGCGAGGGCCGCCTTGATCAGCCCGGCCATGCCGGAGGCCTGCATGGTGTGCCCGAGCATGGACTTGACCGAGCCCAGCGCGATCGGGCCGGCGGCCTCGGGCGGACCGAACACCCTGGCCAGGGTGGAGAGTTCGGCCTCGTCGCCGACCGGGGTCCCGGTTCCGTGGGCCTCCAGGAGGCCGATCGATCCGGAGGCTGCCGGATCGAGGCCCGCCATCGTCCAGGCCCGCTCCAGCGCCTGCACCTGGCCGTCCACCAGCGGGCTCATCAGGCTCGCCGCGCGGCCGTCGCCCGCCACGCCGACCCCGCGGATCACCGCGTACACCCGGTCGCCGTCCCGCTGGGCGTCCGCGAGCCGCTTGAGCAGTACCACGCCCGTTCCCTCGGACAGGAGCGTGCCGTCGGCCCGCCGGTCGAAGGGGCGGATGCGCTCGCTGGGGCTGAGGGCGCCCAGCTGGGTGAACACGCTCCAGAGCGTGGCGATGTGGCAGTGGTGGACCGCTCCCGCGACGACCAGGTCGCAGCGGTCGGCGGCCAGCAGGGCGACCGCCTGGTCCACGGCCAGGAGCGAGGAGGCACACGCCGCGTCCAGGGTGTAGGCGGGACCGCGGAAGTCGAGCCGGTTGGCGGTACGGGCGGCGGTGAAGCTCGGAACCAGGCCGATGGACGCCTCCGGCTGCTCCGGGCCCAGTGCGCCCTGGAAGGCCTGCCGGATCGCGGCGATCCGTTCGGCGCTCAGTTCCGGAGCCAGCTCGCGCAGGGTCGCGCTCAACTGGTGGGCCGTGCGGACCCGTTGATCGAGGCGGGCGGTCGCCACGCCCATGAATCCGCCCCGGCCCAGCACCACGCCGATCCGGGACCGGTCGGCGGGCAGCCGGTCCTCGCCGCCCGCATCGGCGATGGCCTCGGCCGTCGCGTGCAGGGCCAGCAGCTGGTCGGGCTCGGCCCCCGCGACGGCGGCGGGCATGATGCCGAAGCGGGTGGGGTCGAAGGCGGCGAGGTCGTCGACGAAGCCGCCGCGCCGGCAGTAGAAGCGGTCGCTGCCGGGCGGCCCGTCGGGGGCGTAGTAGACCTGCGGATCCCAACGCCCGGGCGGCACGTCGGTGATCGCGTCGACGCCGGTGAACAGGTTGTGCCGGTAGGCGGCGAGGTCCCCGGCGCCGGGGAACACGGCGCCCATGCCGACGATCGCGGCATCGGTCGGACGCGGGTCAGCCATGGTGGGCCTGCCCGTCCGTCGCGTCCGTCTTGCCCGTTGCATCCGCTGCGTCCACTCCTTCGGCCATGAGGACGACCTGCGGATCGGTGCCGTGGGCCAGTTCCGCGAGGAAGGCCTCCGCGCCCGCGTCGGGCTGGATGAGCGCGATGCCGCGTCGCGCGTACGCCCGCTCCAGCTCCGGGGTGACCATGCCGCCGGCCTCCGCCGCCCACGGGCCCCAGTCGACGGCGAGGACCCGCCCGGGTGAGGCCTGCGACCACGTGTGGGCCAGGGTGTCCAGGGCGTCGTTGGCGGCGGCGTAGTCGCTCTGGCCGCGGTTGCCGTACACGCCGGCGACGCTGCCGAAGAGGACCAGGAAGGCCGGGGCGGGCGCCGCTGCCGATCCGTCGTCGGTGACGGCGACCGCGGCGGCGAGGTGGCGGGCACCGTCCACCTTGGTGGCGAAGACGTCGGCGAAGGACCGCGGGTCCTTGTCCCGCAGGAGGGAGTCCCGCAGGAGGCCCGCGCCGTGCACGATTCCGTCGAGCCGGCCGTGGCGGGCCCGGATGCCGACCACGACCGCGCGTACGGCAGCCTCGTCGGTGACGTCGGCGCAGTGGTAGCGGACCGACGCCGCCGTGCCGCCGAGGGCGTGCAGGGTGGCCCGTACCTCCCGGGCGGCCAGGGTCCGGGAGGCGGCCGCCTCGATCTCCGCCGGGGTACGCAGCCCCCGGGCGATCAGTGCGGCGCGCAGGGCGACCCGGTCGTGCGCCGAGGCGAGGGCGGGGTCCTCGGCGGCCTCGGGCGGGGGAGTGCGGCCGGTCAGCTCGATGTGGCAGCCCGTGGCGCGGGCCAGGGCGAGCGCGGCTCGGGCGGTGATGCCGCGGGCTCCGCCGGTGATCAGGACCACGCAGTCGCTGTCCAGCCTCACCCGCGGGGGCGAGGTGTCCGCGAGCGGCGCGGGCACGGTGCGCAGGACGCTGCGGGTGCCGTTGGTGTAACCGACGGCCACCGGCTCGTCCGGGGCGCACAGTTCGGCGAGCAGGTGGGCGGCGACGCGTTCCGGGCGGTCCTTGGGGTCGATGTCCACGCATCGCACGAGGGCTGCCGGATGTTCGAGCGCGGCACTGCGGGCGAACCCGCGCAGCCCGATGCCCGGAACCGGATCGGGAGCGGCCGGGCCGTGTCCGAACGCCCCGCCCGCCGCGGTGGCGACCACCAGCCACCGCACCCCGCCGACCAGTGCCCTCCGCAGCCGCTCGAACGCCTCCGGCAGTACGGGATCCGGCCCGGGGCACAGGGCACTCAGATCGACGAGGCCGTCCACGCCTTCGGCGCCCGCCGACTGATCGGCCGGGACGGTGCGCACCCGTGCGCCGTGGGACTCCAGCAGCGCGGCGAGCGCCGGCCCCACCCCCAGCCCGTCCTCGACCACGGCGAACGTCCGCCCGGCCAGTACCTCCGCGGGGTCGCCCGCGTCGGGCGGCCCGGCGGGGGCCGCCTCGACGCGGAGCCGGACGGGGCGGCGCACGACGGCCCCGCTGGGCTTGGCCTGGGCCGCGGCCGGGGCCTGGGCCACGGCCTGGGCTGGGACAGCGGGCCGGACCGGGTCTTGGACCGAGGTCGGCCCGGACGGGGCCGTGGACGGGGCCGTGGACGGGGCCGTGGACGGGGCCACGGACGGGGCCGTGGACGGGGGAGTGCTCGGCACCGCCGGTTCCCGGGCGGCGATCCAGTTCACGATCCCGCGGAGCGTCTTGATCCGGGACAGCTCCTCCACGGCCGACTCGGCGGCGCCGTCGAGCTGTCGGGGCAGTCCGATGCGGTCGGCGAGGGCGCCGATGATCTCCACGCGCTTGATGGAGTCGATCGAGAGGTCCGCCTCCAGGTCGAGGTCGGGGTCCAGCATGTCCCGCGGGTAGCCGGTGCGCGTGTGGACGATCTCCAGGACCGCGTCCATGACCCCTTCAGGGGTGAGCGGCCCCCGGGTGGCGGGGACCGTCGCGGGCTCCGCCGCCTCGGCGGGCGCCCGCGCCGCTTCCACCGCGGGTGGCTGTGCCGCCGGACGAAGCAGCGCCTCGGGCGCCTCCGTGCCCAGGTAGCCCAGCAGGACCTCGCGTTGGGCGGCCACCAGCTCCCGCGCGCCGCGCAGGTACTCCAGTACCGCCTCCTCGCGGCGGTCCGCCGCATCCACCGGTTGCGGCGGACGGACGCGCCGGGCCGGCCGCAGGCCGCCCGCCACCGGCGAGCCGTCCGCCGTACGCACCAGATGGCCGTCGACCAGCCAACCGGGCCGGCGGGGAGCCCGCTCGGGCAGCAGGGCCGTTCGCCCCTTGAAGAGAGCCTCCGGATCGACCGGCACCCCGGCCGCCGCCAGTTCCGCGAGCGCGGCGAGCAGCCGGGGCAGGCCCGGCTCCCCGGGGACGTCGCAGGCGACGGCCGTGTGCGGGCGGTCGCCCAGGACCCTGCCGACGAGGCCCGTCAGCACCCGGCCGGGCCCCGCCTCGACGAACGTCCGTACCCCGGAGGCGTACATGGCCTCGACCTGGTCCACGAAGCGCACCGGTTCGGCCACTTGGCGGGCGAGCGCCTCGCGCACCTCCGCGGGATCCGCCGGATACGGCCGGGCCGTGGCCGTGGACCAGACCGGGACGGCGGACCCCACGACCGTCGTCCCGGCCAGCGCGGCGGCGAGGCCGTCGACGGCGCCGGCCACGACCTCGCTGTGGAAGGCGCAGGCCACCGCGATGCGCTCCCCCCGCAGCCCGGCGGCGCGCAGGTCGGCCAGCGCGGCCTCGACGGCCGCCGTCGGACCCGAGACGACGCACTGGGACGGCGCGTTGTGGTTGGCGATCACGCACCCCGCCCGCGCCGCGATCTCCCGGACCTGCTCGGGGGCGGCCGTTACCGCGGCCATCGCCCCGGGGTCCTCCCCGGCGGCCTCCAGGATGGCCGCCGCCCGTCGCCCGCTCAGCCGCAGCAGCGCCGCGGTGTCGAAGGAGCCGGCGGCCCACAGCGCGGTCAGCTCCCCGTACGAATGTCCGGCGGTGCAGTCCGGCCGGACGCCGAGCGAGCCGAGCAGCAGGTGCGCGGCCGCGCCCGACAGGCCCAGCGCGGGCTGCGCGACCCGGGTGTCGGTCACCGCGGCCCACTGCCGCGACCGCTCCTGCGGTGTGAAGGCGGCCGGCGGGAACATCGCCGCCACCACCCGCGCCGGAGCCTCGTCCAGCAGGCTCCGCAGCGGCGGGAAGGCGACGTACAGGTCCCCCAGCATTCCCGGGCGCTGGCTGCCCTGTCCGGGGAAGAGGAACGCCACCTGCCCGGGGTCCGCCCCCGGTGCCCGTACGTGCACCCCGTCGCCCGCGGTGAAGCCGCGGGCCCGCTCCAGCTTGGCGGCGAGGTCGTCCAGGCTCTCGGCGATCAACGAGACCCGCACGGGGCCGGATGCCGAGGCGGCCGTCTCGGCGGCCAGGTCGCGCAGCGGCCAGGGCCGTCCCGTGCTGTCGTTCTCCTCCAGCCGGGCCGCGAGCCGGTCCATCGCCCTGGCCGCCGCGCGGTGGTCGGTGCCCCGGAAGCAGAACAGCTCCGCCGGCCAGGCCTCCAGCCCGTGCGCGGGCTCGTCCTCGCAACCCGCCAGCACGGCGTGGTAGTTGGTACCGCCGAAGCCGAAGGCGCTCACGCCGGCGATCCGCTGCGGCGCCGGCGCCGCCCACGGCCGGGCCTCGGTGTCGAAGAAGAACGGGCCCGTCCCCGCCCGCCAGTCGGGATGCGGGCGCTCCAGGTGCAGTGTCGGCGGCCGTACCCCGGCGTGGACCGCCCGAGCGGCCTTGATCAGCCCCGCCAGCCCGGCCGCGCACTTGGTGTGGCCGATCTGGGACTTGACCGAGCCGAGGGCGCACCCGGCATTCCCCGAGGCGCCGAACATCGCGGTCAGCACGGCCAGTTCGGTGCCGTCGCCGACCACGGTGCCGGTACCGTGCGCCTCGACCAGCCCCACGTCGGCGGGTGCGATGCCCGCCCGCTCGTACGCCCGCTCCAGGGCGCGCCGCTGGCCGTCGGGCCGGGGCGCGGTCAGCCCGAGGGAGCGTCCGTCGCTGGAGGCGCCGACGGCCTTGACGACCGCGTACACCCGGTCGCCGTCCCGCTGTGCGTCCTCCAGCCGCTTGAGCACCACCGCGGCGACCCCCTCGCCCAGCGCGATCCCGTCGGCGGCCGCGTCGAAGGGGCGGCACCGGCCGGTGGGGGACAGCGCCCGTACGGAGGCGAACATCAGGTAGTCGTTGATGCCGTTGTGGACGTCGGCGCCTCCGCACAGCACCATGTCGCTGTCGCCGGAGCGGAGTTGGCGGCACGCCAGGTCCAGCGCGGCGAGCGACGACGCGCAGGCCGCGTCGATCGTGCAGTTCGCACCGCCGAGGTCGAGCCGGCTCGCGATCCGGCCCGCGATGACATTGGCCAGCACGCCCGGGAAGGAGTCCTCGGTGAGTCTCGGCAGCGAGGCGTCCAGCTCGGGCGGCAGTTCCCCGAAATAACCGGGGTAGAGGGCGCGGAACCCGTAGGCACCCGCCAGGTCCGTGCCCGCCTCCGCGCCGAAGACCACCGAGGTGCGCGAGCGGTCGTACGTGCGTCCGCCGCCGTAGCCGGCGTCGTCAAGGGCGCGGGCGGCGATCTCCAGGGCGAGCAGCTGTACCGGTTCGATCCCGGACAGCGAGGTCGGCGGGATCCCGTGCGCGAGGGCGTCGAAGGGCACCGGGGGCAGGAAGCCGCCCCACCGCGAAGGCGTGCGCTCCCCGGCCCGGGACGGGTCGGCGTCGAAGTAGAGCGCCGGATCCCACCGATCGGCCGGTACTTCGGTGACGGCGTCCCGGCCCGCGACGATGTTCGCCCAGAAGGTGGCCAGGTCCCCCGCGCCCGGATACGCGCAGGCCATTCCGACGATCGCGATGTCCAGCGGCTCGGCAGGCTCCGCCGCGGGCGGGGCGGCCGGGGCGAGTTCCCGCGCCCGCCGCTCCAGGAAGGCGCTCGCCCCCTCCGTCACCTGCGCGTGCAGGGCGGCGACCGTGGTCGTGGCGGACCGCGCGGTCGCCGCCTGGCCGAGCATGAAGAGGCCGTCGCGCCTCTGCTCCTCCTCGGTCGCGGGCACCGGGCCGGCGCTCCCGTGGCGCAGCCCCTTGCTGGCGATGCGCAGCCGCCCGAGATTGAGCCGCTCCAGTTCTTCCCACACCTCGCGCGGGCTCGCGCCGTCCTGCGCCAGCCGCAGCCGGGCCGCCTCGAAGGTGCCGGCGTACGCGGTCGCCGCGCACCGCGTGGCGTGTCCGGGCGCGGTCCGCAGGAGGACGGTCGCCTCGCAGTCGAGGGCCGCGGCCTGGAAGCCGGGCAGTACGGCCCCGGCGGTGACCGCCTCCGCGGTGAAGAGGTAGGCGGTGCCCATCAGGACACCGATCCGGGCGCCTCGTTCGGCGAGCGGCGCGGCGGCGACGGCGGCCATGGCGGCGGAGCGCTCGTCGTGGATGCCGCCGGCGAAGAGCACGTCCAGCGCCGGGATGTCCTCACAGGCCAGCAACCGGTCGATCTGCTCCTCCCACAGGGTGAAGGAGGACCGCGGGCCGATGTGGCCGCCGCATTCCAGTCCCTCGAAGACGAACCGCCGGGAGCCCTCGGCGAGGTACCGCTCCAGCAGTCCGGGGGAGGGCACGTGCAGATACGTCCGTGTGCCGCCGGCCTCCAACGGAGCCGCCTGGGCGGGCTGCCCGCCCGCGATGATCGCGTACGGGGGGCGGATCCCGGCCACCGCGGCCAGCTGCTCGGCCCGCAGCTCCGGCGGTGCGAAGCCGAGCAGGCCAACGCCCCAGGGCCGGGAGCCCAGGCGCCGTGCGGTCTCGGCGAGCAGGGTGCGGACCTCGTCGCCCGGCATGACGGCCAGCGCCAGGTACGGGACCCCGCCCGCGCCGGCGACGGCCTCGGCGAACGCGGCCTGGTCGCTGACCCGGGTCATCGGGCCCTGGGCCACGGGGAGATGCGGTGCCGAGTCCTGCGGTCGGAGCGGGGCGCTCTCCACGGCCGCGTCCAGATGGGCCGCGACCGCTTCGCGTACGGCTTGCACCACGCCGCCCGTGGTGCGGTGGCGGGCCGCGAGGCGGGCGGCGAAGGCGCCGTCCTGGCCGAGGGGCAGGGCGTGGGTGCGCAGTCCGCGGGCGCCGATCCGGTGGACCGGCTCCGCGGGATCCGGCGGGGCGAGGTCGGGGCGCGTGTAGATCCGGTGGCCCGCGACGATCCGGGTCTCGCTGCCGTCCATCGCGCGCAGGGCGGCGGTAACCTCCCCGGGGAGGGCGGCCTCGCCCTCGGTGGTGAGCGCGAGTTGGGCGTCGAGCACCACCCCGGCGGCGCCGCCCGCGACGGCAGCGGCCGCGGTGTGGGGGCCGATGCCGCCCTGGGCGAGGACGGGGACGGTGACGTCCGGATCCGCCAGCAACCGCTGCAGCAGGACGAACGCCGTCAGTTCGCCGACCCGCCCGCCCGCCTCGTGCCCCTTGGCGACGACCGCGTCCGCCCCGGCGGCCACCGCGGCCGCGGCCTCCTGAGGGCTGGTCACTTCGGCCCAAACCCGGCGGGCACCGCCGGCCGCCCAGGCGGCGGGGTGCGGCTGCTGGGCGGGATCGGCCAGGAGGACGGTGTCCACCTCGGCCGGCAGCTCGTCCGGCCAGACGGGACAGCCGGCGGGAACGCGTACGCCGTAGGGCTGCCGCAGGGTCCGCGCCGCTTCGGCCAGGGCCCGGTGGGCGAGGTCGGCATCTCTGCCGAGATCGAGCAGGCCGAGCGCGCCGGCGCGCTCGGCGGCCACGACGATCCTGGGGTTGGGCTCCTCGAAGGGGCTGACCGCGACGACGAGGTCGCGGACGGCGGAACGGGCCGGCTGAGGGGTCACTGGCGCTCCTGACAGGCCGAACGGGCAGCGTGAACGGGCAGCGTGAACGGGCGGGGCCAACGGGCTGGGGGACGGCAGCGCGAGCAGGCAGAGCAGACTGTGCGCAGGGCGATGGCGATGGCGATGGCGATGGCGGCGGACGGTGCGGCGAGGAACGGGCAGGTCAAGGGGTGGCGCGGGTCCGCTCACGTCGCGCCGGCGGAGCGCCCACCAGGGGTGACCGCCGGTAACGCCGTCATGCCGCGTTGCATCGTGCGGTGGCCGCCTCTGAGTGTCAACGGCCTTGTTGATGGGGCCGTTTGCTTCCGGCCGTTCGGCGATCGCTGCGAAATCCGCAGCCCGCGCCCGCTCCCACCGCCTCCGCCTGCGTTGTTGCACGCACCGGAGCCATTCCTTCCGCACGACAGCGCAGTCTGGCCGTGCGGCCGGGCATGCCGTGTCGGTATGGCTCGCGGCCGACCCGGTATGAGGGCCTCCACAATCGGTCGGTTGTTCACTCGGCTGCCCCTTACACCTGAACGGTCCTGGAGTTACCGTCCGGTCATGACCCCCACACTCGCGCAGCTTCGATATCTCGTCGCCGTCGCGGACTGCCGCTCCATCACCGGCGCGGCGGCTTCGGTGTTCGTCGCCCAGTCCGCCCTCTCCCGGGCCGTTCAGGCCATGGAGCGCGACCTCGGAGTGGAACTGCTCGCCCGACGCGGACGCGGCGTGGACCTCACGCCCGAAGGCACCCGCGTGGTCCGGCTCGCCCGTACGGTGCTCGACGCGGTGGAGGCGATCGACGACGTCGGCGCCCCACACGCCCAGAACACCCGGGCCACCTTGCACGTCGTGGCCACGCCGACTCTGGCGCTCGACCTGGCCGTCGATCTCGTGCCCGCCTTCACCGAGCGCAACCCGGGTATCGACGTACGCCTGCACCAGTACGACAGCCGGGAGGTGCTGGTGCAGGAACTCATCGACGGCACTGCGGAGTTGGGGCTGGTCGACCTGCCGGTGGACAAGGAACTGTCGGCCCACCACATCCAGGAGCGGGAGGTCGTCCTCATCTCGCCGCTCGGCTCCCGGCTGCCCGACCCCCTGCCCTTCCGGATGCTCGACGGTCTGGACATGGTGCTGCCGGCGCCCGGCACGGGCCGCCGTACGGAGTTGGAGGCGATGTTCAGCTGTCTGGGGGTACGGCCCGTGCCCACGGTGGAGGTCAACGAACGGTTGGCCTGGGTGACCGGCGTGACCGACGGCCGGGGCTCGCTCATCTGGTACCGGGACGTCGTCCTACGGGCCTTCGGCCGCCGCGCCGAGGTCCGCTCCTTCACCCCGCCCCTGCTGCGGCCCGTGGGAATCGTGCACGCCAGACGTCCCCTGAGCCGCGCTGCGCGGGCCTTCCTCGCGCACGCCCGGCACAACTCGCCCGTCCGCGAGCCCAGTCGCTGACCTCCCCCGCCACCGATGGGAGGTGCGCCGGGCACGCCATGCCCGCCCGGCATCGATCCATGCCCAACGCGGGAGTCTCTGCCGCTTGGCCACTGCGGCTGCCGACGCCACATTGTGCGCATGTCCCGACTCCTCGCATCCCCCCGGGCCGCGGCTGCCGCCGCCGCGAGCCTCGTCCTGCTGCTGTGGCCGATATCGCAAGCCGCAGCAGCAGCCGCCCCCGCGTCCGCAGCCGCCCCAGCCCCCGCATCCGCAGCCGTGAAGGCCAGGCAGCCCGCGGCGCCCTCGGCCCCCGAGCGCACGTGCACCCTGCCCGCGGGCCTGGCGGAGATCAGCGGGCTCGCCATGAGCACGCGCCACCCCGGCGTCTTCTACGCCGTCAACGACAGCGGCAACAGCAACCAGGTGTTCGCGGTCGACTGCGGCGGACCCACCGGACAGCTCAAGGCCACCCTCACCCTCACCGGCACGTCCAACACGGACTGGGAGGCGCTGGCCGTGGGCAAGGACCCGGCCGGCCGCCCAGCGATCCTCGTCGGCGATATCGGCGACAATTTCAGCGGACGCGCCGAGCTCACCGTCCACAGCTTCCCCGAACCCGTCACCCTCGCGAGCGCCTCCGTCACCCCCGTCACCTACCGCTTCGCCTACTCCGACGGCCGCCACGACGCCGAATCGCTCCTCGCCGACCCGGTGAGCGGGCAGCTGTACGTCGCCAGCAAGCTCATCGGCGCCACCGGCCAGCTCTACAAGGCGCCGCTGCCGCCGCAGCCCGGACAGCTCAACACCCTCACCCCGCTCCGCCCCGGCCCCGTCTTCGCCACCGACGGCGCCTTCTCGCCCACCGGAAAGTCCTACACCCTGCGCAGCGGCGGACCCCTCGGGGCGAACACGGCGTCGGTGTACGACGCGGCCACCGGAGCCAAACTGGCCGACGTCCCGCTGCCGGCCCAGCCCCAGGGCGAGATCGTGACGTACGCCGACTGCGCCACGCTCCTGGTGGGTTCCGAGAACGACAACCAGATGTGGCGTGTGGCGCTGCCCGCGGAGGCCACGCCCGGCTGTGACGGCACCACACCGCCGCCCACCGGGGACTTCAAGATCGCCAATCCCGGCCCGCAGACGTGCAAGTTCAACCAGAGCTGCACGATCCAGCTCAGCGCGACCGGGGGGAAGCCGCCGCTGCGCTACAGCGCGAGCGGGTTGCCCTGGGGGCTGACCCTCGACGCCGCGACGGGCCGGATCAGCGGCAAGCCGTGGAGCTCGGGGACGACCCAGATCACCGCCACGGCCACCGATACGGCCGGAGCCTCCGCAGGCACCGCCTTCCCACTCACCGTCAACTGGTTCTAGGTCGTGTCGTCAAAGTCCCTCCTGGCCGGTGGGGCCTGGCACGCACGCTCATCCCCCAGCCTCCGGCCGGGGGGACCCCCAGGTTGTCGTCGGTCGCCGACGCTCCGCGTCGACTCCCTCCTCCGCCTTGCGATCGCACGCACC